>DASVHW010000369.1 GCA_036382395.1 Candidatus Binatia bacterium
CGCCGGCTTGGAGAGGCCATGAACGGTTCTCACGCCCGACGCCACCGCCCAGGGCGATGTTCAACCCATCCCACCAGCAAGCGGGCTGTGTTCCGTACGCCGAAGGCGTTCCGTACCATAGCCCAGGGTTTTGCCGCGGCAGTGGCTACCCTGGGCAGCGAAACCGATTCCTCTGCTACCCTGAAGGGGTTGCGCTCGACTTGCGGACACCGTTCCGCCGGAGGCTAGCTCAACCGGAGGTCTACAACGTGACGCCTATAGGTCCGTCTGAGACCGAGGCGGGGGCCGGACGCAACCCTATTCAGGGTTGAAAACTGTTCGGACCATCGACCCAGGGTAGCTTCGCAACCCTGGGCTATGATGGATAACGCCTTCGGCGTAAGGAATCGTCCCATGTCGGTTCTGTCGCTTATGGGCCAACGCCCTGGGCGACAGGCGGCGTATGTTCATGGGCAGCCCTTCGACGTTGCTCAGGACATGCTTGTCGAAGGGTGATCCGCTGATCGGCGTTGATTTTCTTGGCCGCACTCCAGTCCGTGACGCCGCTCTCCACAACCTTGAGGGGTCTATGCACGCTTCAGTTCCGTGTGGCGGCTGGCACAGTAACTGCTCGACAATACAGGGCGACCGGAGCGAAAGGCACACATGACGAGGCACGGCTACTTGGGGATGATTGCGGGTCTGATGCTCCTGGCCCTGCCTACACCGCAAGTTGTGGCCCAGCAGGAAGTCTATACGTGGACGGACCAGAACGGAGTGGTCAACTTCTCGAACTCTGGGCCGCCCGAGGGCGCGCAAGCCAAGGCGATTCATTTTGGAGGCGAGTTCCGGCCCGTGCCTCTGGAGGCGGACAGCAACAGCGCCGACCGCAAGCTTGTTCGCGTCGAGCTGCAGGGGACCCAACAGCATGCGGAGGTCCGCATGATCGTTGATACCGGCGCTCAGAAAACGATGATCGATGCGGCGCTGGCCAACCAAATCGGCGTGCACTGGATGGGAGACCAGCTGGTGGGGGGCGTGACCGGCGTCGGCGTCGGCTCGCTGGTCGAAGTGCCGAGGCTGCGGATTGGCTCCGCCGAACTGCGGGATGTCGACGTCGTCGTCGGACCAGTCCCCGGCTTTAGTTTGCTCGGTATGGATGTTCTCAACCGACTTGATCTCAGCGTCGGCCAGAACACGCTTTTCCGCAGCAATCGCTAAAGACCGTCACTCCCCCGCCGAAGCTGCTTCCGCCGGCATCCCGGCTTGCCCCGTCAGCTCGACCTGAACTGTGGCAGCGTTTTGAGCCACGCCACGCACTGATCCACGCCGGCGTCGAGGCTGATCCGCGGTTGAAACTCCAGCTCCCGCTTCGCCTTGTCAATCGGGACGTCCTGGTCTCTTCCCATCACATAGACCGCATGGCGGGTCAGCAATGGCCTCGAGCCATACCATCCGAAGAAACGGTACAACGACTCCAACAGAGACCCCAGCGAAAACAACAGCCCAAAGGGCAGCGACAAGAACGGACGCGGGTAGCCCAACGCGTCTGCCAATCGGTTGACGTAGGACCTCCACGTGACGTGTTCCTCGCCACACATGTTGTAGATCCGCCCGACAGCATTCGGTGCAGTCGCGGCCTTGATGAGGCCATCTACCAAATCGTCAACATGAATCAGCCCGGCACCCACGTCCCCACTGACCAACAGCATCAGGTGCGACCGCAACAACGTGGCGATCTCCAGGACGAAATCCTTGCTCCCGGGTCCATACACGTTCGCCGGTCGAAAAACGGTGACCGGCAACTGCCCCTTCGTCGACAGCACCGCCGCCTCTCCTGCAATCTTGGTCGTGATATACGGGATGCCGATGTCTCGTGGCGGGACGTCTTCGGACGGGCCGTTTGCCGGATACCCGTACACATCGGCGGTGGAGATGTGCAGGAATCGTTTCAGTGTGGAATCGGGGCGCCCGCGCTCGGCAACGGCGGCCTCCACCAACCGCCTCACCATCGTGATGTTGGCGTCTTCGAAATCTTCCCACCTGGCCCAATCGACCACCGCCCCAGCAGTGTTGAAGGCGTAGTCGACATCGCGAAAGGCGTCCCGCAGCACGTCGGCGTTGTCCCAACGGCTGGCTCTGACAACGTGGACATTGCGTCGCCCCTCGAATGCCGTCAGGTTTGACGACGGCCGAGCCAGCAGGCGGATGCGGACGGGCGGCGACGAGGCGAGCAGCCTTTGGGTGAGGTGAGCACCGATGAATCCCGACGCGCCCGTGATCAGGATGAGTTGGTTTTCCGAGAAAAGGCTCATGTCGTCAACTCCGGGCGATCTGCATGGCTTACGCCGAACGCGTGGCCGTTGAGGCGCCGGCGCATACCGTCTCGCGAGGCGCAGTCAAGTTCAAGCCGGTCGGCTCGATCCGGGCTAGGGTTTCGTGAGCCGCTGCTTCCAGTAACCAGGCTCGCGACTGCAGTGCATGACGGCGACGATGAGAACGAAGTCGGGTTCAACAGTGTAGAGGATCCCGTACGGGAACACGCGCGTGAGACAGCGCCGGACATCTTCCGCAATCACGCGCCATCGGGTCGGTGCTTCGAGAATCCGATGGACAGCGTCCTCGACGACCTCAATGAACCGCAGGGCCAGCGCCGCCTCCCGCTCGGCGTAGCGGAGGGCTGCCGCCTCGTACTCTTCCAGCGCTTGCGGATTGAACTCATATCTCATCGCCGCACGGAGTCACGCACCTTCCGGAGGGCCTCATCACCCGGAACCGTCTGCACGCGCCCGGCGCGTACTTCGTCCCGCCTGCGTAGAGCCTCGGCGGCCCACAGCCGATCGATCCGCCCAAGGTCGTTTGCGTCCAAGCTCTCCACAAGCAGATCAGCCAGTTGTGCCCGCGACTCGGTCGGCAGGCTCATGGCTTGCTCCGCCAGCTGTTCCACGGTTGTCGTCATGAACGCACGATAGGGCAACTTCGAAGAGTCCTCAAGGAGCGGTGATCGGCCGCAACGCCAATGCCCTGCCAATAACCCGCCGGCACAGAGCGCTTCGCGATGAGTGGCGCAGCTCAAGCCGGTCGGGCTCATTGGCTGGTTAGAAGCTGCGACAACGTCCCGCCGTGGATTTTCGCTCGGAGAATGGCTTGTCCAACCCTCCGCTGCGCCCGAAATCAGGTGCACAGCATGGTCAGGTCCGCCGCTGCGCCAGAGGCGGGGGTGCACAGCGTGGTCAGGCCCGCCGCTGCGCCAGAAACGGGGTGAACAGCGTGGTCAGGGCCGTCGCTGCGCCAGAAACGGAGGTGTACCGCGTGGTCAAGGCCGCCACTGCGCGTGAGTGCCTAAAATTCAGGCGTTCCAACGCTCCACATTCAAAAAACTCGATCGGATACGGTCGATCGGTCTCAACTTGGTGAATTTCTCGCCGCGAGAGCTGACCGGTGGGGCACCGGCTTGGAGCGCCTATGAATTTGTGGTTCGCGCGACACCGCCCGGAGCGATGCCCCGGGCTCACGAATGGCCGCCCCGTCGGGGCTCATCACCGTCGAGCATTTGAGTCTCTTTGGTCTCAGCCCTGAAAGGGCGGCAAGCTATGAGCCCAGGGCAATGCCCTGGGCGACGGAGCAGGCACGTGTTCATGGGCAGGGGAGTGCTGAGTTTCTCCGAATGTAGGGGCGCAGCATGCTGCGCCCCTACGGAAGCACGCGGAAAATACGGCATATCACGCCATCGGCCGGTCATTTATCAACAGTCCATGATGGCGAGTGACTGGACAATGTTGGTATGTGTATGCTCCGCACTTGGGGTTCAACAACGGCGACTGTTTGTGAGCGGCCCGAGGCTGCCGGATGTACCAGTGTACCGCTGTCGCCGCACTTTGCAGATTTGAATGGTGCGTTCGAGTGTACAGCCGGCATTCGCGTGACACACGTACACAATAACCTGACAATGATGTACGTTCCGCGAAATATCCACGCACCCTATCGCACACAATGGCTTGGCAACCTGTTTGCAACCGGCGGCCTGCCAGAAAGGAGAAGCGGAATGTCGACAATTACGGTAGGCAAGAGTACGACCCGGCAACTCAATGCGGGGGCGGCCATTCTGGCCGCGGCGCGGACCGCCGACACGCGGCTGATCAAGGATCGGCTGGCGGCGTTCGAGCGGGCGCAGCACGGCTACGTGCAGGCGCACGCCAAGATGCAGCAGGCCGAGGCGGAGGTGGAGAAGGCCCAGGCGCAGTTTCGGACCGAGGAGCAGGGCCTGGTGGACACGCTGGCGCGGGCGCTGGTGGCCGACGGGCAGCCGCTGCGGGATCCGTTTGCGGCCTTTGCGAATCTGCCGACGGGAGCGCTCATGCGTTTGGCGCCGGCGGAGGCGGCCAAGGCGCTGCCGGAGCTGGTGGCGGCGATACGCCGCAGCAAGACGGTGGGCAAAGGGACGCTGCAGGCCGTGCAGAGCGTGGAGAAGGTGACGCGCGGCCTGGAACCGGCGTTGGTGCGTTTGGAGATGCTGCGGACGGCGGCACGCGACACCCGCGCCACACGAGAGGCGGTGGCGCAAGCGTGGGAGCTGGCGCTCGGCGCCGTCAAGCGCGGCGCGCGCGCCGCGGCCGACGATGGTGCGCCGAACCTGTACGCCACCCTCTTCGAGCGGGCGGCGCGCACGTCCACGAAGGCTTCAAAACCAACCCCACAACCGTCGCCGGTGCCTGTCTCCTCGCCGGCGGCAGCCCCGGCGCCGCCGCCCGAACCGGCGGTGGCGTAACCCAACGGCGGTACGGCCCCAGCCCCCGGGGCCGTGCCGCTGGTTGATCGAAGCTGTGTCATTGTGTTTGACTCAACGGCTTGTGGGGTTGGGATCACGCAACGCGATCCATAGCGGCCGCTGAAGAATTATTCGCGATCAATCGCGAACCCGTCACGGAATCGCGCAAAGTGGTTTATGGTGTCTACCGGAAACGCCGTGGAAACAACGTATACCGTGTTACGATAAAGCGCGGCGACTCCCAGTATCGAAAGAGAATGACCCTTAAGGAATCTCATCTCGAAGGAGGTGGCAGGGCAACCTTCAAAAGGTGCCTTCTGGTTCTGAATAAGAATGCCATCAATCAGCCCCTGTGCCATTTCGTCTAAGACTGTCTGGAGGAATTCCTCGGCCGAACCGAAATACTGCCTCACGCGAGTGACGGACACTTGGTAGAGCGCGCCTGGAACCTCGCACGAATAGACGGCAGTACCTGGCGATTGACCGTCATCTGCGCTGCCGCCGAAGCCGCCCGAAAAGCGCCTGTTCACCTCTCCTGGAAACATGGCGGAGAACTTCTCCGTTGCGGATTTGTGCGGCCTCCATTCCGCACCGGCAGCTTCCAACTTGCGTCTGTGATCCGGTGCACGCCCCTTGAACGGCCACATGCATCTCCTCCCTTTTCTCCAGCCTCCGCGCCGACACCATGTAGCTCCTTGGGCGGTTGGCGGCGAGTCGGCTCCAGGTGCGGGTTAGGAGGAGGAGCGTCCGCTGCGATCCAAGAACTCCGGGACCTTCCCATATACGGTCTTCCTGCCATGACATCTGAGTCGTCTGACGCCATCCTCGACGGCGGTCTGATAAAACACCACACCCGACAAGACGAATTCCTCGGGTTCGATCGGACTTCCAGGACTCCTTCTCAGTGGAACCTGCCATACTCCTGCGCCACTGAAGCCGCCAAAATCTGACGGTAATTCCACACTACCTGTTCTGTAGTCGACTTGCACTTCGAGATAGTCATACTCCGACGACTCGTACTCCAGGGGCGCCCCAAACGTTCCGCAAAGTGCCCAGTATCCTTTCCCTGCGATGAAGCCTGGTATGGGATCTAGGCTTTCCGCGGATTCTCCCACGATGCCTAGCGTGAACCAGAATCCGTGGTTCGCCTCGATAAAACCATCGGAAAAGCGTGCCCGACGCTTGTCGATATTGAAAAAGCTCTTTTCGGAAAGCAAGAACCGTATGTCCGTCTGCGGAAGCACAACGAGACCAAGATCCGGGCCTGTGGATTCATCCTCGCCTCTTGCGCTCCTGTGGATCTGAAGATGTGAGACCTCGAAAGCATGGCGACGATGCCCCCCAGCAAATGAAGACAACAAGCCCAGTCGATCGGAATCCCGGAGCTGGTCCAAAACATGTCCGGCCGTGAGAATGCAGTGCAGCCCATCGACTGTCACGAGTGTGCCGGTGCCAATGAGACGCAGTCTCTCCGTGTTCTCTTCAAGAACGTTTCGAGTCAATCCTACGGTGAATTGTGCGATGCCATCGCAGGCGCAATCGATAGTTTCGCTTTGTAGATCTGAAATGTGGATTCTCTCCGAGTGCATCTACTGAGCGTGCTTCTAACGGCCTGGCGATGAGCCGCGCCTTCCTTTGGCGTCGGTCTCCATGGTCTTAGCGGGCGCCCATTTCGAGAAGTGTTGGCGGCGCCGTTGTACCGAAAGCGTTGTGGACCGCCGAGCACCAAGCATCGGCGATTCTGTCGAGAGACTCGCCGGGTTGGCGTATCGCATCTGGCAATTCGAACACAGGACGACACCAGCGATTCGTTAGCCGCTCCGTAAGGCCGCTTCCCGTCAGCAGCGCAACGTGCTCAGCACGAATCGCTCTCGCGCGGTACTCAGCACCCAGTGTGGAAAGAACCGATTCACGGATCTCGTATGGGTGGTCATTGCGAAGATCGACTCCGTATGGCGGCGGTAGAAAGCAGAATGACCTTGATGGTCCACCCGGTGCGGTCTGGTGCTGCTGGGCGGTACATGGATGAAGATTATGCCTTTTCCGCATACAGTCACGGGAATGATCTGAAGGCCGGCGATTCGAGGATCAATCGACGAACTCGCCAGATTCTCAAGCTTCTGAGCCACATCCAAAGGTCGATCGATACCTACGACTTGGGCCCCGAGGTCGAGGTCGTCAGACGGCTCCTTTACTCCGATCAGAAGGTGCCCGCCATTTGCATTCGCAAACGCGGAAATGTCTTTCAGAAACTCGCGATGTGCCTTCTGGTCAGGATGCGAGAGCTGAGCCTTATAGTCGAGGTGGTGCCCCTCCGGGTACTTTCGCCTCAGAAAAAGCTCAAGCGTGGGGCCGTCCAGCTTCCTGACCTGTTCAGCTGTGAGATACATCAGCGTTCCGCGCCCGCTAACCTTTAGCGTTTCATCTGCTTGTCGGCGCCGGGGTGAGCTGCGCATTTGGCACAGCCGGGTCACCGCCGGAGGGGAGATAAACGATGTTGAACTGAACCGCTGCTGACGGACGCTCACTCACTATGGGGGTTATAGTCGGGAGAGCTGGCGGTGAGCAAACAGGTCAAGTGCGAAACGGTGCGTAATGCCATGCGCGCGGGGAGGAATCGGGGCCGTGTGGAGGCGTCGGCGCAACGGCAAAGGGGACTGCGGTGGTGGGGCGTGCAGAGCCCAGCGCGTTGCCGCTCACCGGCGGCGGGCAGAACGGCCCCTCTCGCAGCAACACAGCCGGCTCACGCCCGCCGTCGGGTGGAGCTTTGTTAGCCCGGTCATCGCTACTCCAGATCCGGCAACTCACGCCTCGGCAACAGCAGCTTGATCGATCGCGGCTTGCCCGGCGTTCTTTCAATGAAGCCGTTCCTTGCGAGGGACAGCACCATTTGATGCACCGACGGCGGTGTGACGCCGAAGTAGCACTGCATCTCGGCTTCGGAGGGCGCCTCCCGGTGAATCTTGGTGTAGTAGTAGATGAATGCTAGATACTGCCCCTGCTTCTCCGAGGGACGCCCTCGCACCGAACCGGCCAATTGCAGCGACGACTCCGATGCGCGCACTAGATTAATCTCCACCGGCGGTTCACGAGCGCGCTACCGTCTTGCGGATCAGCCGCGCGCGTGTTTCTTGCGCGTCGGCTGGATACGCGTGTCAGAGCGCGGACGCCTGTGCGCCTCAAGCCAGGCTTTGAACGAACGCTGGCTTTCACCCGATGCTCTGCCGCTGAGCAGGCCTTCGACGCTGATGTCCTCGTCGAGATCGGGCCAATGGATGCCCTCCCCGTTGCCGATCAAACGCCAGTGCTTGCGCTC
>DASVHW010000370.1 GCA_036382395.1 Candidatus Binatia bacterium
ACGTCCGGCCCTGGTACTCGTGGCTGCCGCCTTTCGGCGTGACCGGATCAACCGTCATGCCGCAGACCGGATCGATCTCCTTCCCGGCCTGCTGATCTACAGGGCGCTGCGTCACGTCTGATTAGAAGCCGCCGCGCAGCGGAAGCTTGGCATCCGTCCGTCGCATCCGCAACCCGCGCGTCGCTACGATTGGAAAGGTCCAGCAGCGAGGTAGCGTTCACCCGTATCAGGGAAGATGACAACAATGGTTTTGCCCTTGCTCCCGGCTCTGTTGGCAACCCGGACCGCCGCCACCGCCGCCGCGCCGGAAGAGATGCCGACGAACATGCCTTCCTCCCGTGCCAGGCGTCGGGTCATGGCGAAAGCATCGTCATCGCTCACCTGGAGCACTTCATCGACCAGCTCGCGGCGCAGGACATCGGGCACGAAGCCCGCCCCAATGCCCTGGATTTTGTGCGGTCCTCGCTGGCCGCCGGACAACACCGGCGAGCCGGTTGGCTCGACGGCGAAGGCGCGGAAGGCCGGTTTTCTTTTCTTGAGCACTTCGGAGATGCCCGTGATCGTACCACCCGTTCCCACGCCACTGATCAGTATGTCAACACGACCGTCGGTATCCTGCCAAATCTCTTCGGCCGTGGTCTCACGATGGATCGCAGGATTCGCCGGATTCTTGAACTGCTGCAGGATGACGTAGCGCTTGTCGCCGGCCTGCATCTCCTCGGCTCGACGCACGGCGCCGGGCATGCCTTCCGGGCCAGGGCTCAGAACGATCTCGGCGCCAAGCGCCCGCATGATGGCTCGACGTTCGACGCTGAACGTCTCCGGCATCACCAGCACCAACGGGTACCCTTTGGCGGCACAGACGAACGCCAGCGCGATGCCGGTGTTGCCGCTGGTGGGCTCCACGATGATGCTATCCTTCTTCAGCAGGCCGTCGCGCTCCGCTGCGGTCACCATGCTCACACCGATCCGGTCTTTCACGCTGGCCAGCGGATTGAAGCACTCCATCTTTGCAAGCACCTCAGCGCCGGCCCCGTCCGTCACCCGTCGTAACCGCACCAGCGGCGTGTGTCCGACTGTTTCCGTAATATCGTTGTAGATGCGCATTCTCGCTCCTCCGCAGTTATCGTCTCGCCCTTCTGCGCCCGAGCGCAGCCTACGATGTTTCTATACTGCAGTGTTTTCTTGCACCTTTCCGACGGAAAGGAAAGCGCAGGTTAGGCCGCGTCCAGCTTCGAACTCGCCATGGACTGCGGCGCGCTGACCATGCCCAGCAAGTGGGCCGCTAGTCTCTTGCCCAGACCGAGGATGGTGAGCACGGTAGGCCGGTCCAGCGCCTCCGGAAACGTGCTGGCATCGCAAACGTACAGGTTCTTCACCTCCGTCTGCAGGTTCTGGTCGACCAATTGGCCCAGGCGCACCGTGCCGCTCGGGTGGGTCCCCCGCAGGGGCGTGAGGAAGATCGAGTCCGCATCCGCTCCCGCTCTGATCAGTATCCGCCGTGCAACGATGGCGGCGTGATTGAGCCGGAAGCTGTCGCGCTCCGTCATCGGTTTCGAAATCTCACCCTCGATCGTTATGCCGCCGGAGATGTCGTCCTTGATCTTGATCATCACACCTAGCGTTCGGCCCCACCGCGGCCAGGTCAGGGCGTAGCCAGGACCCTTGAGTGCGGTGACCATCGGATACAGCAGCCACGGATCCAGGAGCGTACTGAGCATGTATCCGATGTCGTCATCGGCGTAGCCCCAGGTCATGGGCGGCTCCTTACCGATGCCCTTCTCCGCTGCAAAGCCGTAGACCATGGTGGTGGTGTCCATGGTCATGCCGTGGCCGGCTTCGAAGAACCCGGCGTGCTGCAAGATCAGCGGGGTACCAATGCCGCCGGCGGCCAGGACGACGACCTTGGCTTCGACTTCCAACGGCTGCCCACGCCACTTGCCGCGCACACCGCCGATCTGGCGATTTTCGATGATCAGATCATCCACCTTCGCCTCGGTCAGCAGCTCACATCCAGCCCTCACGGCTTGGTCGACCCACTCGGCGGCATTCCATTTCGCGCCGCAGCGGCAACCGAGCATGCATTTGGCGCCGCAATCGAAGCCGGAGCTGCAGGCCGGGCGAATGAACTTCATCAAGGGTTCCCACTGGTACCCGAGGGAAAGGGCCGCTTCCGCGATGCGTGTCGACGCGACACCACGATACTGCGGCGCCAACGGGGCGATACCGATCTCTTCGATCGTCTCTTCCACGTAGGATGCGAGATCAATTCCGTACTTTTCCTTGAGCCAGGCCGGCGGGCGCGCGGCCGATCCGCAGTACATGCTGGTCGCCCCACCGACCATCAAGGGGCGGACGATCGTCAAGCCTTCCTTGGTGAACAGGAAACTGTGCCGATCGGTGTAGGTCACGGCACCGAGGTAGGTGCCGTAGTGAAACTTACGGCGATAATCCCGCCCGCACTCGAGGAGAATCACCTTCTTGCCGGCACGGGACAGTTGTCGGGCCACCGACGCTCCACCCGGACCGGAACCGACGACAACTACTTCAGCCTGCTTCTTTATCGCGCTCACAACTATAGGCCCCCCGCCGCGTCATTTACCTCGGTCGGACGGCCGGCTGCAAGTTATTATCAGGGAGTCCCGGCTTGATTGAACTCCTTCATGTAGGCAATCAGCGCTTTGATGCCGTCGTCGTCGAGGTTCTGGTTCGGCATGATGATATCGCCGAACTCGTGCGACCAAGTTTGCAGATCCGGGGTCTTCGCCACAACGGCCGCGGGATCCTTTAGCCACGCGGTCAGCCATGGGTCGCTGCGTCGCTGCGCGACACCTGCCAAATCTGGACCGATGAGTTTTCCGCCCCCTATGCGGTGGCACGTGTTACATCCACGATTCATGAAGACAAATCTGCCTCGTTGACCGAGGTCCGTGTTCGCCGGTGGCGGATACGGTACCTCGCGGACAATCGGCAGCACCGCCGGAGGACGTCGCCGTGCGGCAGGCACATACTGCGGCGGGAAACTGATCCGCTGCCAACTCATCATCAGTAGCGCCAGCCCCCTGGCTTGCTCATCATTCAGACGGTAATTCGGCATTCCGCTGCCTTTGACAACCTGCTGGGGACTCTTGAAGTGCTGGATTTCCCACTTCAGTGTCGTCTTCGGACCCTCCACGGCAGAAAAATCCAGCATCTCGGGATTGAGATCGCCGTCGTACGTCAGATCCGACGCAGCCAAGCCACCACCGCCTTCGAGACCGTGGCACGACGTGCAGTGCTTCTTGTCCACGATCTCCCTCGCCATGTTGATCATATCCATCCCGGCGGTGCTATCATCGTGACGGTGGCACGTGTTGCACTTGCTCTCCATGAGCTGAGCCCGGGTGAGGCCGTAGTTTGCGGCGAGGGCGGTCGTCAGCAGCGGATCATCCCAGTGTTCCACCAGTCCGTGTGCCCCAGTTTCGTCGAGGGCGAATCCCTGCCCGCCATGACAAACGGTGCAAGCGAAAGTGGGAAACGGATGTTTCGCCATGTAGGGCAGATCAGGATGTGGGCGGTACAACGGCGGCAAGTCGGGCAAAGTAGAAATCGAGGCGTCGTAATTGACGTGGCAACTGATGCACCGATCGACCCGGCTCAGCGCGGGAACCCAGATCTGCTGCACGGAGTCAGGGACCGCCGCCGCCGCGTCATAGGCGCCGCGCCCCTTGAGGTATGTGCGAAACGCACCCGTCTGGCGCTGCCACTCAGGCGTGTACTCGCGCCATGCCACGGTGACCACGAGTAGAAGGACCGCAATCGAAGCGAGGAGCAACGGCCAGAAATCCCAGTTCCGAGAGAAAGACGATCTCATGCGCGCCTCGCTACAGTCTCCGCGGCATCTCAGGCCAAGCCTGCCACGGCCAGAAGAGCTGCCAATATGGTCCGCGCATCAGAAGGCCGATGAGCACCAACACCAGAATGACGATCGCAATAATGCACATGACGGTGTTCTGCAGGCGGCGCTCAGGCGGAAACCATTTACCCACGGCCGACAACGGGCTGCGATCGAGAAATGGCCACGCTGCCGCCGCCAGAACCAAGATGCCCGGCACCACAATGCCCCCGATGAGCCCGCCACTGATGGTGAGCGCCCCGACTCGCACCGTTGCAATCGCCACCAATTCCTGCAGCCACAAGAAGTACCAGGGCGCCTTGGCTGGATTCGGGGTCAGAATGGGGTTCGCCGGCTCTTCCAACGGGGCGCCGGAGATCAGACTGAGGACGATGCTGACGGCGAACACGGCGAGAAACACCAGCATGAGGCGCCGGCTGAGGTGCGGCGAGGAGAACGTGCCGGCTTCGTCGCTCTGCGGTCTGGCTGCCCGCGTCTCCAACGACGTTCCTGCCGTCACGCCGAAAAGCGAGTATGTCTTGGTAGGAACGGGAGGTGTTTCACTGGGCACGCCGAGGCTCGCTGCGGCAGCATCCGTGACGGCCATGCCGCCATCCCGGCGCACGCGCCACATGTGATAGGCAAACAGCACCAGGACAGCGCCGGGCAGCACGATGACATGCAGCACGTAAAAACGGACCAACGCACTCTGGCCGATCTCCGTGCCGCCGAGCAAAACGAAGCGCAGCCCTTCGCCGACGATGGGAGCCTCCTTGGCGATGTTGGTGCCTACGGTGACCGCCCAGAAAGCCAGCTGATCCCACGGCAGCAGGTATCCCGTGAAGGAAAGGAGCAGCGTCATCAGCAAGAGCACCAGTCCCACCAGCCAGTTCGCCGCGCGCGGCGCGCGATAAGCACCGGTGAAAAACACCCGAAGCATGTGGAGAAAGACGACCAGCACCATCAGATGCGCCGCCCACCGGTGCTGATTGCGCAGGAGCCATCCGAAACCGACGACGTAATCGATGTCCTTGATGCTCCAGTATGCCTGCTCGGTCGAAGGGATGTAGAAGAACATGAGCAGGACGCCGGTGACCGTGAGGATCAGAAAGAGAAACGCGGAGATGGCACCCAACCACAGACTGTAACTCCACGCGAAGCTTTCCGCGGCGATTTTGGCGGGAAACCAATGCAGCCACAGGTTCTCGACGATTGCCGTACTGGCTTCGCGTTCACTCGCCGGACTCCACGTCCAGGTGATCCAGCGCCACAGTCGTGTCAGCCCGCTTCGCAGGCTCAGCCGGCTCGCAACGCCCCTTTGCTTCTCACTCGTGAGTGCCAACGGTTCACCTTTCAAATGCGCGATGCCCTCAGGCAACCGCGAATCGGTACGTCGATGGTACGCTCTTGCCGGAATCGACAACCAGGAACCCGTCCCCGGAAACACTCAGTGGGTACCAGTTCAACGACCGTGGCGCGGGTCCGGCGAACGGAATGCCATCGGCTTTGAACTTGCTCCCGTGGCACGGACAGTCGAACTCGCTGAGCTTCTCCTTCCATTCCACCGTGCATCCCAGGTGGGTACAGGTGGCGGAAATGACGTGGAACTGGTTGCGCTCGCGCATGACGAACAGCCGATGCGCGGGGACGAAGGTCACGCCCTCGGGATACTCGCCCGGTTTGCCGACTTTGAATTTTTTGGACGGTTCGTACAGGACGCGCGGCACGAAGGCGCGTACCACGCCGACGCCTTGGGTGGCGATCGCAGCCACCACCGACCACTGTCCGATCCACTGCAGGAAACGGCGCCGCTCTGGCTCAACCGGTTGTGTCACGGCTCTCCTCCTCAAAACGAAATCGTTCCATCGTGATCGCTCCCGTCGGGCAGCGGATGGCGCACAGCGCGCAACGGATGCAGCGTTCCTCGCCATACAGGAAGGCCATGTGCGGCCGGTCCGCCGGCGCGACCGCGGCGACGGCGAGTTGATCGCCGGCCGCCAGCGTCAGATTCTCCACCGGCGTGAAACTGATGCAGTTTTCCGGACAAATGTCGGCGCAGCGCGCGCACAAGACGCAGAGGTCTCCGTTGTAGATCGGGTTGATGTGGCAGGACAGGCAGCGGCTGGCTTGCTCCCGAGCCTCGGCCTCGGAGTAACTCTCTTCCACCTCGGTGATCCCGGTGCGCCGGTCCACCGGAACGACCGGAACATGGCGCGCGATTTGTTCGTAGTGTTCCGGCATACGATACGTGGCCAACGGTTGCTCCTCGACAATGACCCGCATGTGGCGTTGGTGGTGCCCGCCACTCAGGTACGCATCGATCGATGCCGCCGCACGTTTGCCATGCGCGGCCGCGGTAATGAGGAGGCTGGGTGGGAAGGCCCCGTCGCCGCCGGTAAAGATACCCGGGGCGGTGGTCGCCAGCGTCTGTGGATCGACCTTGATCAATCCGTTCGGGGTAAGCTCGACGCCATCTTCCGGGCGCACGAAGCTGTAATCAGAGCGTTGTCCGATAGCCAGCAAGATCGTGTCGGCAGGCACGACCCGCTCGCTTCCCGCCGCGAAGGCCGGATTGAAGCGGCCCTGCTCGTCGAACACCCGCGCACAGCGAATCAGCTCGATGCCGGTGGCGCGCCCGTTCTCACCCACGATTCGTTTCGGCCCCCAGCCCGGACTGAAGTCGATCCCCTCATCGCGTGTCACCTCCATCTCCTCGCGTCCCTGCACCGAGCGCATGGCAGGCATCTCTTCGAGTTGTTCGAGGCTGACCACCGACACGTCCAGCGCGCCACGCCGGCGCGCCTCGCGCGCCGCGTCGAGGGCAACACGCACCTCCGTCCCCATGACGCGGCCGAGCTCTTCCGCTGCCCGTTCCGCACCGCTCAGCAGCACCCGCACCGCCGTCCGCGCCGCATCCAACGCCACCAGGCCGCCGCCCACCACAACGACACGCCGGCCGACATCGACCCGGTAACCGCGATTCACGTTGAGCAAGAAATCGATGGCCTTGACCACGCCGTCGAGTTCCCCGCCTTCGATGGCCAAGTCGCGGCCTCGGCCGGCCCCAACGGCCAAGAAGATCGCGGCGAAGCCCTCGGCGCGGATTTCGCGAACGCCGAAATCCTTGTCCAAGGATCGGTTGAAAAGGAAGGTGACACCGAGGCCACGGATTTCTGCGACCTGCCGGTCGATCACCTCCCGCGGCAAGCGGTATTCTGGGATGCCGTAGCGCATCATGCCGCCGCCGTGCTCCATGGCCTCGAACACGGTGACCGTGTACCCCATCACGGCGAGGTCGTGCGCGCAGGCCAATCCCGCCGGCCCCGCGCCGATCACCGCCACCTTCGCTTTCGTTCCGCGGTGCTGCTTCATAATCTCGAGGTGGCCCGGCGTCGTGCTCTGCTGGCAACCGCCAGTCGTTCGTGGAACCGCATCAACCGCCATCGGTGTAAACGACTCGGGACCGAACCGTTCGGCAACGAAGCGTTTCAGGGGCCGGATCGCCACCGGCTCGTCGATCTTTCCGCGTCGGCAGGCATCCTCACACGGTGCACCACACGTCCGCCCGCAGATGGAGGCAATCGGGTTCGGCGAGCGGGCCACCGCGTAGGCTTCCTCAAACCGTCCCGCCTCGATGAGTTGGACGTACCGCCCCGCGTCGGTCGTCACCGGGCAGGCGGCCACACACGGGACGTTGTCTCGGAACCAGGTCAGCGGCCGAATGGTCGCTGACACCTTGTTGCTTGGCTCAACCATACAGCGGCCGGCAGACCTACTTCTTGCAGAAGCTGTGGACAAACTTCATCACGGCACGGATCTCCGGATCCGAAAGCGTTCCGCCCCAGGGTTGCATGTCCGCCGACATGCCGACGGCATCGCCGCCCTCACTGATGACCTTGAACATCTCGTCATCCGAGTGTTTCGCCATCATGGCGCAATCGGCAAAGTCACGCGGCTTCGGGTTGAGCATGGCCGCGCCCGGGCCGTCGCCCTTGCCCTCATCTCCGTGGCACTTGCGGCAATAGGACTGGTAATTCTCTTTCGCTTTGGCCAGATCCGCTTCCTGCGCCGCGGCGGGCAGCTGCACCAGCAGCATTGAAGCCGTCAACATTGCCGCGCCGACCAACAACTGAGTTTTCTGCATCATCGTCTCCTCTCCGTTTTCCGTGTCCGGCAAAATCCTTGACGTGTTCTTCCTAATTTCAGAACCCCCACCACGTATTAAAGGGCGGCGCCTGCAAGTCGATGACGGTTCCGTCCTCCGCAAACACGACGGAACCGTTGCCGACGTCAGGATAGGCGTAGTACCAAACGTTCTTCGAAGGCAGCTTGATGATCCTATCGGGCCGGCCGAGGAGCGCCTCGATCTGCTGCATCGTCATCCCCAGCTTGACACTTTGCCAGTGATCCCTGAGCCCGACCTCGCGTGCAGCACCCGCCCGTTCAACCGGCTGGGGCGTTTTCCCTGTCTCCTGGGCACTGGGGCCGGACTCACCCGAGAAGCGTTGTTCGATGGTCTTCACTCGCGCATCGAGACGCTCGACCGCTTGCCTCAGCGCCCCGACTTCCCGGCGCAATGCGCCGGTGTCGTCGCTCTCCGCGCTCGCGGGCACTGTAACCGCAAGCCATACCAGAACCGCCAATGGTACCCGGCCCCACCACGCCATCCAGCTCACCATGCGTACGGTCCTTCTGCCAAGAGGCCCGCCATCGCGATCAGTACATCAGCCATGCCAGGAGATAAAGTGTGTTGTTGTTCCACGAATCGCGACCATTGCCGTCGAAATTGTGGGTGCGGCCGTTGAACTCGGTGTAGGCAGTGTATTGCGCAGACAGGCGGATGTTCTGCCACGGGAAGAAGCCGATATCGGCCCGGAGGCCGTCGCTGTCGGGGCTGCCGTTGGCGCTCCCGTACCGCAGGGCGTCGTTCTGCCCCCTGATCAGGAACCAGCCGAGCGCCAGCGACAGCCGATCACGCCAGTGGTAGATGCCGTCGAGCCGGAAGGTGTGCAGCTTGTCGTTGAGGTTGGAAGCGCCGCCTGCCGGCTGCATCGCGTCCAACTCTGCGTTTTCGAAGATATAGGTCGCATGCGCCGACACGAAATCTTTCCCGAAGGGCCGTTCGAACTGCGTGTCGAAAGCGTAGTCGCTGAACCGGTCAGCCTCGCCGGACACGGAAACTGGATTGCAGAAATCGGACCCACCAGAAACCGGACAAGCCTGTGGTTGATTGGGGAGCGTGTTTGGAACGACTTGCGCCCACAGACCAAAGGTACCGACTTCCAGATAATTGCGTCCCCAGCTCTGCTGCCACGCCAGTCGCCAGTAGGGGGCGACATCTTTGATGGTCCCAGTCGCCGTCAGCCCATTCGTGGGCGGCTGCGGCTCCCCAATGTGCGCCGATCGGTACACGGCCACGTTAGCGTACAAATGCTTGTCGAAGAGAGCGTACAGACCGCCGCCCGCAACCTGCTGTGCCAGCCCGCCGTCCACCAATGCCGCCGCTGCGGGCGTCTGTGCCGAGTCGGCCAGCGCAAAGGGAAAGCCCCATGCCGGCGTGGTGTGCCATGGGTCCTCGACCGTTGGATTGTTGTTGACGTCGATGCCGTAGAGCAGCTCCCGATCGGCGAGATTCGTGTCGTTGGCGTATCGGATGTCGGTATTATCGAGGGTGAAGTGGTCATCTTGGCCACTGTATGTCGCCTGCAAGAAGGTTCCAATGTGCGGCGTGATCTCCCCAGCCAGAAACAGACTCAGCGCTTGGGGAAACTCGACGTTGTTGTTTTGTGTCCCTGGCTGCAGCCGGTCGGTCCGCGTCAGCGAGGTCTGCAACATGATTGACAACGGGAAGGCACGATTGATGGTCATCGCCGGAGCCTCGTCAGTCCCCGGTTCCTCGAGCTCCTTCATCGCCTGCAACGTGTACCCATGCAGCTTGAACATGCGGCCAAAAGCCGTGAGTTCCGGAAACGTCGTGTGACACGCGGAGCAAGCCAGCCCGGTCTGCCGTGCAAAGCTCGGCACCGCATCGGCATGACGCGCACCGAGCAGCATGACTGCGACCAGCACTCCACAACTCACCAGCAACCGCCCCTGCGTCCGGCCGCTGGTCCCCAAGGTTACCTGCTCAATCCTGCCCCAGAACCTCTTCATCAGTGCCTCCTTTTTTCAAGATAACCAGTGATACCGCAACACACTCGGCGCGCAACGCCGCCGAAAAGGATACCCCCTGATACGCCCGAGAGCCAGTGCCCTCAAGGGGAAGTCATAGACCGAGGATTCAGATCAGAAAAGAAAGCTGAAGAAGGTAGACCGGTACGGTCGCTGCGCGACCTATCCCGAGCGGATGCTCCACCG
>DASVHW010000371.1 GCA_036382395.1 Candidatus Binatia bacterium
ATGCGCGGGTCTGCCATGACGAGCCTGTCGTGGTCACCGTCAACGGTGTGCCGGCGTTTCAGTTGGCGCCACTTGAAGAGGACGACGATCTGATCGACGAGCTACTCAAGCACAACCCGAAATTCCGCGGCCTGCTGGCGGCGCGGTTGCGCGAGCCTACGGTGTCGGTCAAAGAGGCGGCGCGGCGCCTGTGAAAGCAGCGGGGCGCTCAGCCGCCGGGCGGGCTGGCATCGAGAAGTTGTCCCGGCGTTCGGGCTTCGGTACAAGCAGTGCGGCATGCGCGCACTTCCCCTGAAAGCGAATCACAAGCGCGTCGGCGCCTATCATCAGTCGCTCGCCGAATTCACCGAACTCGGCGTGACCCACGAGACCAGTGTACACGCCGCAGGAGATCGTCGACTTCATCCTCGCCAGCGTGGAGGAAATCCTGCATACCGAGTTCGACCGCACGCTCGGCGATCCCGGCGTCCACGTCATCGACCCGTTCGTCGGCACCGGCAACTTCATGGTGAACATCATGCGCCGGCTGCCCAAGACCCGGCTCGAGGACAAGTACCGGAACGAGCTACACTGCAATGAAGTGATGCTGCTGCCCTACTACGTCGCGGCAATGAACATCGAGCACACTTTCTATGAGCGGACCGGCCACTACGAACCTTTCCCCGGCATCTGTCTGGTAGATACGTTTGAAACCGCGGAGACGGCGCAGGCGGAGTTCGGTTTCTTCAATCCCGAGAATACCGAGAGAGTCAAGCGCCAGAAAGCCGCGCCGATCTTCGTCGTCCTCGGCAATCCGCCCTACAATGCCCACCAGCTGAACGAGAACGACAATAACAAGAATCGGAAGTACCAGGTCGTTGATGAGCGAGTGCGCAACACCTACGTAGCGGACTCCGCGGCCACGAACAAGAACGCGCTCAGCGATGTCTATGTGAAGGCGCTGCGGTGGGCAAGTGACCGCTTGGGCAACGAGGGCATCGTCGCGTATGTGAACAACAGCAGCTTCATCGAAGACATGGCATTCGATGGCGTGCGCAAACATCTCGCCAGCGACTTCGACGCGCTTTACGTCCTGAATCTCGGCGGAAACGTTCGGAAGAATCCAAAGCTGTCAGGAACTACGCACAACGTCTTCGGCATCCAAGTCGGCGTCAGCGTCAACTTGTTCGTGCGCGGTGGAAAGGCCAGCTCAAGGCCAGCACGCATCTACTATCATGCCGTCCCTGTTGATTGGCGACGCGAGGAGAAATCCCACTTTCTCGGCGTAAAGGCGAAGGTGTCAGGCGTTGAATGGAGCGTGATCGAACCTGACAAGAAGCATACGTGGCTGACTGCCGGCATGCGGGACGATTTCGAAATGCTCATCCCGATCGGAGCCAAAGGCGACTTGGGCAGGTCGATTTTCCGCAGGTTCGGGAACGGCGTTAAGACCAATCGGGACACATGGACCTACAATTTTGATCGCGCTCAGCTTGCTGCAAACATGGACCGGACGATTGGCTTTTACAACGAGCAGCTCACGCGCTGGGGAAAGCTCAAGAGGCGCGCCGCAAAGGTCGATGATGTTGTGGCGTATGACGACGCGAGATTGAAATGGAGTCGTGGCCTCATACAGGATCTGGAGCGCGGCAACCGCGGAGAATTCTCCGAAGCGAAGATCCGGCGCGCACTCTACCGTCCGTTCACCACGGTGAGTCTCTACTTCGATCGCCTATTTTGCGAGGAGGTCTACGCCTTCCCTGAAATGTTTCCGAACGTTGCTTCGGAGGCTGACAATCGCGTCATCTGTCTCACTGATGCCGGTTCGGAAAAGCCATTCATGGTCTTGGCCGCCGACTGCATCGCGGACCTTCATCTAGTTGGCGCGGGGAGCGGTTGCCAATGCTTCCCTTTCTACACCTACGATGGCGAAGACGGGGCACGGCAGGAGAACATTCCGCCCTCGACGCTGCTGCGCTTCCAGCAGCACTACAACGACGGGGAGATCGCTAGGCGGGACATCTTCCACTACGTCTATGCGGTGCTGCATCACCCGGAGTATCGCGCACGCTACGCGGCCAACCTGCGACGCGAGCTGCCGCGCATCCCGCTGGTCGGCAAAGACGCGAACATCTTCCGCGCCTACGTCGAGATCGGCCGGAAGCTCGCCGATCTGCACGTCCACTACGAGCGCGCCGCGGAGTATCCGCTCAAACGGGTGGAGAATCCCGAACTGCCGCTGGACTGGCGTGTGAAGAAGACGCGCCTGAGCAAGGACAAGACGGCCATTGTCTACAACGACTTCCTCACGCTCGCTGGCGTCCCCGAGGCCGCCTTCGCCTACCGGCTCGGCAACCGTTCGGCGCTTGAATGGGTTATCGATCAATACCAGGTGAGCACCGACGCCCGCAGCGGCATCACCAACGACCCGAACCGTGCCGACGAGCCGGATTACATCGTGAAGCTCGTCGGCCGGGTCATCACGGTGAGCCTCGAAACGCAGAAGCTGGTCGCCGCGCTGCCGGTGTTGGCTGTGTGATGAGATTCGGCGGTGGGCTCCGCTCAAAACTCAGGATCGCGCAGGGTTCGTCTCGCGAGGCAGCGGGGGCGCTAGCCTAACAGGCCGACGAGCCGACGCCTGAGAAGACGGCGCAGCCGCGGAGTCACCCAAGAGGAGCTTTCGACATTGGAGTCCATCGCGACCAGCCATCGAGTGATACCATTCACCTCGCTGACCGCCCCCAACTGCGCTGTGATAGCTGAGCGTGGTCGCATCGCCATGTCGGAGCTGGGGCGTGCGAAGGTTGGTCGAGTGTTGAGCAGTCGTCTGAGCGAAGCTGTTCACTATCTCGACCAGGTGGCGACGCGGGGAGGCTACGGAGACAACCCCGAAGTTCTTCGCGAGACTCTGGACGCAATTGCCCTTGTCGTTGACTTCTTCCAGATCACTGGAGCGCTACCCGAGGAGGTGCCTGGCCAAATCACGAACGACCTGGTCAACGCCTTGCAGGACAGGTTCGCTGGAAGAGCGGGACGTCGGCTCGCCAGGGACTTCTTGAGTCAGTATTGGTTCGGCTTGGTGCTGGTGCGGGGCGGAATCTCACCGAGGGTCCCTGTGCCGGTCTGCGGTAGACCAGCACCGGACTTCGTGGTTCCGATCGACACGCTTGACGTCGTCGTCGAGGTCAAGAGGCCAGAATCGCTTCACTCGGCACCGGACGCAATGGACAAGGCAGCCTCACAAATCCGGGCCAATCGCCGGCCGGGGCTTATCGCCATGGATCTCTCAGATGCTGTGCTGCCAGCAGATGTGTCCGTCGCGGGGCTCGACTACCCGGTGCCGGTCCCTCAGGTCTACCGTGCTCCATTTTGGGAGGCGACGGAGCGTCTCGAGCGCCGTGCATGCACGTACAGCCGTTCTGATAAGTACGCGAGGGTCATCGGGCTCGCGATGTTCGCGAGGCTCCACTACTGGCAGCGTCCGAACCTCAGCGAGCCAAAGGGGTCTACCCTTCTTGTCGTGACCAGCTTTCGGACCGCGTACGAAGGTCTCGTGTCGCAGCAGTCCGACAAGCTCCAGCGGATCATAATCTCGGGCACCCGATCGGTCGAGGGGGGTGCCGTACATCGCTTCTAGTGCCGTGGCATCATTGCCTAAACGCGCCTGCCGCTAGCGGGCCGCGCGACCGCGAAAATACGGATTGTCCTGAACGTGCTCAGCCGCACGAAGAAGGCAAAAGTGACTCCTTCAGTCAATTGGTTGCGTTGGCTACGTGCCGACTCACCGGCTGAGCGCGGTTACTTCGGGTCGGGAACACCAAGTTGGCGGCAGATCTTTCGCGCCAACAGGTCCGCGATCTCTGTGTGACGAGGGACGGTGCTCCTACGGGTGGGATCGGCCAGGTTGATGTAGCGGCTGTGCTTGGCTCCTTCGTCGAGCAACGCGCAACCGAAACGCTCGAGGTGGCGGATCAATTCCCGCCGCTTCATTCACACCTCGATCTCTTGCACGACCACCTTGCTCTTCGGGACGCGCGTGAGATCGACCGGTTCTTGGATGCAATGGACAGCGTCAATGAGGTTCTCCCGCGCCTCTTCGAGGGTCGCACCCTGCGTCAGCGCTCCAGGCACCTCATCAGCCCATGCCACCCACCATTTTCCGTCTTGTACGAAGGTTGCCTTGATCTTCATCGGGTTCCTCTGGCTTGCCGAGCGTCGCGTCTTCTGCCAGTGCTTACCGCGCTGAAGCGGAGAATGCTACCACGGCGTCAGTCAGCAACATCCACGATGCCGTCGACCTTTTTGAGACGACCCAACTTGTCGACGCGGGCGTCGTCCCGGCTCTCTTGACGCGGAATCAGGCCAACGGGCTGGTTTGATCGGCGACCGACCACGGGTCTATGCTACTCCGACAACGGTGAAGGAGGTGAGTGCCATGGCGAAACACGTGCTCGGCGGCAGGGAATCGGTGAAGGTCGCGGCGGTGCAGGCGGCTCCGGTATTCATGGACAAGCAGGCGACGGTGGAGAAGGCCTGCCGGCTCATCAAGGAGGCGGGTGCACGGCACGCCGATGTGGTGGCCTTCTCCGAAACCTTCATCCCGGGCTATCCGTGCTTCTACACCGGCGGCTTCGATTCGCCGACTCCCGAATGGATGGGCTACAACGTTGCCCTGCAAGACAACGCCATCGTCATTCCCGGCGAGGAGACCGAAGCACTCGGCGATGCAGCCCGCCAGGCTGGCTGCTACGTCGTCATGGGCTGCAACGAGCTCGACGAACGGGCCGGCAGCCGGACGCTCTACAACACCTTGCTCTTCCTCGGCCGAGACGGGAGCGTACTCGGCAAACACCGGAAATTGATGCCGACCTACACCGAACGCACCTACTGGGGGTGCGGCGACGGCGCGGATCTGCGCGTGTTCGACACCGAGATCGGCACTCTCGGTGGGCTCATCTGCTGGGAGCATCACATGATTCTAGCGCGCGCCGCCATGATCGAGCTGGGCGAAGAGATCCATGTCGCCGTGTGGCCCGGCACCTGGGGCGCCGGCGTACGCGTCGCCGAGCCGGACACCGCCGGCACAGGCGCGTGCGATTTGCATCCTGCTATTCGCGAGCATGCGTTCGAAGCGGGCGCGTTCGTGATCAGCGTGAGCGGCCTGATGCGCGAGCAGGACATCCCGCGACGCTGGGAGCACATCAAGAACAGCCCGCGCATGAACTACTCTTGGGCCGTGGGCGGCAGCACGATTGTTGGGCCGATGGGCCAGTACCTGGTCGAGCCGGTGTTCAACCAGGAGACCATCCTGTACGCCGATTGCCCGAGCAGCATGATCAAGGCGGCGAAGGTCCTGTTCGACAGCATCGGCCACTACTCGCGCCCGGACGTGCTGCGGCTGGAGGTGCGACGCGACCACGTGGCCGAGCCTGCGCTGCGGACGCTTCCGCGTGACGTCCTGCGCCGCATCGCGGACACCTTCGAGATCAGCGAGGACACGCTGGCGGCCATCGTGGCGGAGCTGCAGAAACCGTCGCGCGGTTGAGTCGGTTGGAAAAAGGCGAGCGCCGCCGGCAGCAGGACGCCAGAGGTGCCCCGTACGTCAGGTCAGGATCCGGTTCTCCACGAGCCCTCTGACGGCGGCCAAAGCCGCTGATTCTGCCGGCAGTTTGGTGAGTGGCTTACCCACGAGGTCAAAGGCGGCGATCTCCTGGTCATGCGGAACGAACCCGAAGACCTCCAGACCGATCTTCTTGGCGGACTGTGCCAGCAACGCTTCGTTGCCGATGACGCGGTTGAAGACGAGACCCATCCTCTTGCACTCGATGATCTTCTCGTCTTCGACCATGCTCTTGATCGCGGCGGCGGTTTCCATGCCGCGCGATGTCGGATCACTGACAATGACCAGGATGTCCAAACGGCGAACCACTTGGCGGTTGATTTGCTCCAGACCCGCTTCCCCGTCGACCAAGATCGTGTCGAAGCTCTCTGAGAGTTTCTCGATGGCGTTGCGCAGGAGGCTGTTCACGGGGCAGTAACAGCCCAAGGTTTCGGTCCGCCCCATCGCCAGCAGGGCGAAGTCGTCCAACTCGTTCAGGGCCTCGAACACCATGTAATCCAGCTGATCAACAAGCGCCGTCTTCGCGTCCTTCTTACCCTGCTGTGCCGTCCGGATAATCTCTTCCCGAATCTGCCCCATGGTGCGATCCGCCTTGACGCCCAGGGCGCTGAGTTGCCCGAGCGCCGGGTCCGCGTCGATGACCAGGAGCTTGCCGGCCCGTCGGCTGTCGACGAGGGCGCGCGCCATCATGGCGGTGACCGCGGTCTTGCCGGTGCCACCTTTGCCGCAGACGCTGACCAGCCTCTTTCCGTTGGCGAGCGATTCAGACATCCGTTTCTCCCTGTGTGGTGCGGCGGATCATGATGCCCTGTCGGCCGCGGCGGCGTTCTTTTCCTTCCGCAAACGCGCGGCGGTTATCTTCCGGATGTCGTCGCAGACGTCCTTGTCGTGGCAGGAGCGGCAATCCAAGTCGCAGTCGAGATCGTAGCCTTTTGCTTTCCAGCGCTCCTTCACAATCTCGGCACCAATCTCGCGAACCTCGGTGGCGATATCATTCAGCCGCAGCACGTCGGCCTTGCTCGAGGTGACGAAAATGACCTCCATCGCCTGCACTTTGGGCAGGCTGGACTTGTAGATGGCCATCAACGATCGCCCCAGGGTTTCGAAGCCGAATCCCTTTGCCGCAGCCTCGTTGCTCACCCGGCTCCAGATGTTCCGGGCAGAGCTTCTGACCATGTAGCCTTCGATTTGGTCGGCAACGTATTGGGTCTGTCCGACCGATTGATGCTCCTCGGCACTCAGGTCCTTTCCCGCCACCAGCAGGATCTGGCCGAACGGCAAGCTGGCCCCGCGCGCCTCCTGAACGTCGGCGCCGATCAGGGTAATCCTTCCGTCGCTGATGAGCGCAGAGGTATCGGTCCACAGAACAACGGCGCACGAACCGGCGGCGGGGTTCCCCAGTTCTACGAAGGTCTCGTTGCGCAGGATGATCTTCGGGTTCGCTCCCGAACCGATTCGAATCGGTAGGCCTTCTTTGAGCGCCTCCGGCGACGAGGCAGAGACGAATTCTCTGGTCGGCCGCCCCGTGGTGCGCATCTCTTCCACGTACGCGGCCACTCTCCTGATTTGCCCGTCGAAGGTCGCCACGCGTCAGAACAACTCCGCTGGCTCGTTTTGGGATGCAGGGTCAGAAACCTCCCCCTTGCCCCCTCCTTGGTAAGGGAGTGTCGATAAATGACCGGCCGCTGGTTTCGTACACCGTATTTTCCGCGTGCCTCCGTAGCGGCGCAGCATGCTGCGCCCATACATTCGGAGAAAATCGACAGTCCCTTGGTAAGGGAGTGTCGATTTACTCGCCCGGCAACCTAACCCCCTGGCCCCCTTCCCGGAACGGGAAGGGGGGACCCATGGGACGAGCTTCGATAATGGGTCCCCCTCTCCGCGTCGGAGAGGGGTCAGGGGAGAGGTTAAGGAAGGGGTCAGGGGAAGGTCGAACGCGGTCGCGACCAACATACTTCCAAAAAACAGCACTCAGCCCAGTCCCATTCCGGTGAAGAACTGCGACACCCGGTTCTTGACCTCATCGACGCTGGTGTAGCGCTTGTCGAACAAGTCGAGCCCGATATGCAGGAATGGCACACCGATGTCGCGGCATGTCTCGCGCATGATGCCGGCGGTGGCAGCGCCGTCCTTGTGGCCCATGTGGCCGGGCCAGATGACGCAGTCGATCTTGTAGTCTTTGACCATGCGCACGATGTCCGAGGAGAAGTACTCTGCCGTGCCTCTGGCCTGGCGGATCATCGGCACGTCAATCAGGTTGCGCTTGGCCAGGTCGTGGAACATGGTCTCTTCGCTCGCGGTGTCGATGAGCGTGTAGGGGAAGTTGCTGAACATATCCATGACCAGGACCGCTCCCCACTCTTGCTCCAGCCACGGCATGAACTCGAAAACCCAGCCGTAGGGCATGATGTCGAACCAGAGCAAGCGGATCTTTTCCGGCTTGTAATCGTTGGCGCCCCGTCCCGCCTTCACCCGGTCCTCACCGCATTCGAGGAGTTGCTTGAACCAGTCGGTGCACCTGGGATCGCCGGCCCGGAAGCATTGACTCATGGCAAACGCTTGCGCCCCGCCGATCTCCCAGCCGTGGGGACATGGCACCGCGCGCCGCAGTTCGTTGTACTCCTGCCACAAGGTGTACGTCCGGTTCGACTCCTCACAGACCTCGCGCAGGCGATCGATATCCAGTTTCTTCCCGGTGTGCTCTTCCACAAAGCGCACCATCTGTCGCAGCTCATTGGCGAAGTAGGTGATGGCTCGCTCATCCGACTTGTACGGCGGGTCAGGGGAGAAGAGCGGAACGTCGTGCCAGGCCTTGTTGTGTTGCAGGACCTGCTGCAGCATCGTCGTGCCATCGCAAGGCGACAACAGGCCGATCACCGCCGAGGGAACCGGCATTTGCCCGGTCTCGATGTAGTAGATGGGGAGCCGAATCGCGGTGCAGAGGTCCGTGCCCAGCCCCATTTCCTCGGTACCTTGAAGATCGTCCATGACGAAGGGTGCGGAGGACCCGAGGAATGGCGTTTCCATGATCATGAACCACGGGAGGTCCATGGCGGTAAAGAGCTCCGGTGCGGTGCAGAAGTAGGCCGCGATGAACGGCTTGTCGTTCATGACGCAGTCGACGACCTTCTGCTTCGACTCCAGTAGGATCTGGAGCATCTTGACCTGCAGTTTCCCCTCCGGCGTATCCATCATTGCGGCCGCTTCGAGGAGAAACGCGAACCAATCGCGTTCTTGCTTATATCGCGCCAACGATTTTTCTTTGACTTCCAGCTTGTCCATTCTCACTTCCCCATGGTTTCCAGGAATGCCTGAATCCTGGTCATCAGCTGCCCCTTGCCGCTGGTGATGTATTCACGATCCAGCTGAAGGAACGGTACGCCGACTTCCTTCAGGTCCATCTTGTTCATGTAGTGCTCGGCGCACCAGAAGTCGCAAAACAGCATGCGTTCGCCGATGACCCCGTCGACCTCGAATTCGCGGATCATGTCCTGCAGGAACTTCTGCCGTCGCGGCTGATCACCGTTCATTCGCGGGCAAGACGGCCGTTCCTGGATGTAGTAGCGGGCGAGGGCTTCGACGGGATCCGCCGCTTGCTCGTCGACGTCCACCCACATCGTCCGGGTGCCGTAGCAAATCGAGTCGGTGACAACCAGACCGCCTTGTTGCTCGATCACTTCGACGTAATCCGGGTCGTCCAACTCGCTGCCGACGATCATCAACCGGGCTCGGTAGTCGGTTTTCCCAGTGTTCCCATTCGCTTGCTGCAGATCTTCGAGGAGGCTGTGCAGGAGCGGATTGTACTGCTCTGCCGGCATGGCGCTGCCGGCGACCATGACGGCGAGTGTTTCGGCGCCGTTGATCGGCGGGTGTTTTTCCTTGCGAAGCGCATACAGCTGTCGCTGCAGGCGCCGCGTTTCGTTGCGCAGCTTGATCGCGTCCCGCAGTCGCTGGTCGGAGATCTGGACGTTGAAATGCTGTTCCAACTCGGTCCGCAGGATGTTGATCTCCTCGAGGTACCAATCGACTTGAGGGTCGCCCACTTTCTTGGGCAGGCTCATGATTTTCAAGAAGGGCGTGTTCAGGTTCTGCTTCCAGTTGTCGTAAACGCGGCGGATGTGATCGCAGCTGCTGACGCAGACGAGCCCGTCAAGGAAATCGTACTCTCCCTTGAGGGCCAGGTTGAAGGTGTGGCGGGGAAAACTGCAGTTGATGCTGCTGAAGAACGCGTCGGAGAGTTCGGTGCCGTCGCTCCCTGTCCCTCTCATGCGATAGGGGAGCAGTCCGGCGGCCATCAGCAGCTCGGTCGGCATGTGAGAACAGAAGTAGCCGACGACTTGTTTGCCCTGCGCCCGCCACTCCCGGACCGCCGGGTTCATGATGGCGCCGGCAACTTCGGCGAACGTTTCAAACGCCTTTGAGCGGATTGCGGTTTCCAATGGTCTGCCCTCGCTTTCGGGCGATGCGCGCCCGCCTTATTAGTTGTGGGTTGCCTTTTCACAGGCGATGAGGGCTGCCCCCACCGCGCCGGCAATCTGCGGATCTTGCGGCAGCAGCGTCACGGTGATCCCGAGCTTCTTTTCCAGCGCCTTCGCCAGCCCGTTGTTCTTTGAGCACCCGCCGGTCAACGCCAGTTCTTTGGTGAGGCCGACTCGCCGCACCATGGAGAAGAGCCTGTTGGCAACCGAGTTGTTGATGCCGGCGATGATGTTGGGCAATTCCACGCCTTCGTTGATCAGCGTGACCACTTCCGACTCGGCAAATACGCTGCACTGGCTGGTGATGCTGGCGGCGTTCGAGCCCTGGTTATCGATCGCTGAAATGCCCTCGAGCCCGCAGTTGAGTACTCTGGCCATGGCCTCGAAAAACCGGCCGGTGCCCGCAGCGCAGCGGTCGTTCATGGCGAATTCGATGACCCTGCCGTTCTTGTCGACAGACATGACCTTGCAGTCTTGCCCACCGATGTCGACCACCGTCCTGACGGCCGGGTTCAGCCAATGTGCTCCACGCGCGTGGCAGGTGATTTCGGAAACATTTTCGTTGGCGAAAGGGACCTTGAGGCGGCCGTAGCCGGTGCCGACGATGTACTGGAGGTCGGTGAAGGACGAGAGCCCGGCCAGTTTGAGGGCTTCCTCCATGGCCAGACGGGCTGTCTTCTCGGGGTTGGTTGTGGATGGCGTAATGAAATGAGAGACGACCGACGCCCCATCCAAGATGACAGCCTTCCCTGTGGTGGACCCGACGTCACAACCCCCAACAAGCATGCAAACTCCTCCTTCTTCGTGCGGGACTTCTCTTGTGTGGCATCGGCGGAAACCCGAACGCAGAAGCCAGCTTCGTGAACAAACGCTTGTTTGTCAAATGGCGCGGCTTTTAACCAGGGTGTTTGGCAGGGATGGAGATGCTCATTGTCAGCTAACGGCCATCGCGGAGGCAATGATGAGAAGGCGCCAGGGCTGCACAACAACCAACCAGGACGGTGGCACCGGGCTCTGTCCGGTGCGAGAAGAGGGGCTCAGCATCCGAGGTGATCTGCCGCATTGGCAAATCGGCCGATCTACCTACCTCATTACCTTTCGCGGCAAGGACCTGGGGCCGCTTCTGGAGGCCCGGACAGAACAACGGATTGCGCACCGGACAGAGCCCGGTGCCACCGGAGGGTCAACGAGATCCGCCGGGGCGTGAACGTAGCGCTGGCCGGTCGAACCGATGAACTCAGGACGCTGCCGCAGCGGCGCGGCGCCCCGCCTTGCGGCCGAAAAACGAGCCGTCGCCGAGGGAGATGCCGCTGCAGTACCCGTGCGCCGCGAGCCCCGAGGTGGTGCGCCCGGCGGCGTAGAGGCCGGGAATGACTTGGCCATCAGGATTGAGCACTTCCCCCGTCGGCTGCGTATGCAAACCACCGAGCGTGAACGTGGCCCACAACACTTTGTCGGTGCGACAATCGATGGCGGCATAGGGCGGGTTGGTGAGCGTCTGGAGCAGGGCGGGGGTTTTGTGGAAAAGGGGATCCTCACCCTGCGCGGCGAAACGGTTGTAGTACTCGACGGTGCCTTGCAGTGAACCGGTCGGCAGGCCGATGCTCTTCTCCAGATCCGCTACCGTCTCCTCGACGTGTGTCGCTTCGAAGCCAGCGGCGTTGCGCTCGTAGATGGTGTTGTCCACGATCAGGTACATGTGGGCGTCTTGTCTGAACAGCGATTCCTGACCGACGCGGCCGTAGTAGGTGTCTTCGTTGATGAAGCGTTGGCCGACGCGGTTGACCAAGATGCCGCGCATGAGCCGCCGCGGCGGTGTCAGCGGAATGGCGACCTCCGCCGCGTCCATGTGGATGATGTCGGCGCCCGCACCCATCGCCATGCGGATGGCGCGGCCATCATCGCCGTCCACGCCGAGCTTGTAGCTGCATTTCCAAATCAGCGGGGTGTGGCGCGCCACCATCTCCTGATTCATGGTGAACCCGCCCGCGGTGAGGACGACACCACGACGGGCACGCACGAAGCGCCGGCGCTTGTCCTGCCACACGACCACGCCGACGACCCGGCCGTGTTCATTCACCACCAGGGTTTCGCAGCGCACGTCACACTCGATGCGTGCACCGCTGCGCTCGGTGGCGGCAACCAGTTTCTGCATCAAGAAGCCGCCGGCGGCGGCCGGATGCTGCGGCTTGTGCCCGCGCGGTGCCGGCTTGGCGATGCGATCAAAGGGATAGGCGTCCTCGCCACCGGTATAAATCAGGCAATCGTCGGTGGGGGCCTCGCTGCCGGGCTCGGGATAGAAGCTCGGCTTGAAGGGCACACCGTGCCGCTCAAACCAGTGGAAGTGGGCAACGCTGTCGTCACAGAAGACTCGAACCTTCGCTTCGTCGACCCCCGGACCAAGGGCGGTGATGAGAAACTTGTACATCTCCTCGGGCGTATCCTCGAAGCCGCAGGCTTTCTGCACGGGTGTCCCGCCCCCCATGTAAATCAGCCCACCAGACAGCGCCGAGGTTCCGCCTCCACCGCTGGCACGCTCGAGCAGGAGCACGTCGGCGCCGGCTTCCGCCGCTTCAATCGTCGCGCACGCGCCGGCGCACCCGTAACCGACCACGACCACGTCGGCTTCCAGATCCCATTTTCTTACCGTCCGAGCTTTTCGGACTGTCGCAGGGTTTATCCTCTCATGACTCGCCACGTGATCTTCCTCCGTCCGCAGAGGACGTACATAGAACAGACGCTGAATTAGGGCGAGGGCCGACTCGAATTCAAGATGGTACTACACGTCGGGCGCCCTCCGTGATACGGAGAGCAGCGCACCGTGGAGGGCAGCCCGTGGAAAAGCTGATCTATGTAGTTTGGAAGAAGGATGAGGTCTCGATTGGGAGCTTCAAGCAGGAGCTGCTCGGCAGCACCGCGAGAAAACTGATCGATCTCGGGGCGCGCGAACTGGCGGTGAGCCTGGTCGATGAACAGGCAGTGCCCGGCCTGCGGATGGCGCACTTGGAGCCGACAGGATTCGTCTCCATCTGGATGGATACGGCGCTCAATCGCGGGCCGCTCGAGAAAGTGCTGGTCGGCGTGACCCGGCGCCTCGCCGGATACCTGGTGCTCGAATCCGTCCCCATCGTGAATAGCAAACACGTCGCCCCGCTCGGCGAGCGTGTCCCGGGGCTGTACACCGTCGCCTTTCTCGAAAAGCCCGACTTCCTGACGTACGCCGAGTGGCTGGATCGCTGGCAGGGTTACCACACGAAGGTGGCGATCGAGACCCAGAGCACGTTCCTCTACATTCAAAACGTCGTCGTGCGGCCGGTGACCACAGACGCGCCGCCGTGGACCGCAATCGTCGAGGAAGCCTTTCCGGCGGCGGCGGGGAGCGATCCGATGGTATTTTACGACGCCGACACGCCGGAGAAGTTGGCTGAGAATCAGCGGCGTATGGGCGAGAGCTGCGCGCGTTTCATCGACTTCGCGCGCATCGAGACCCACCCGATGAGTGCCTACGTCCTGAAGAGCTGAGGAACGGAGACGGACTCGGGTACCTACTGCGTCTCGCAAAATACAGTGACACGCTTGCATACCGATCTCCCCGAGTAGCGCCCGTCTTTTCCGGGCGCGTGTCGAGGGGCGACTGCGGTGGACCTGCCTCACAAGCATCCCTCGATACGGCGGCCAGAGGAAGGGCGCCTACTCGGAACGAACGGAAGATGTCACCGTATTATACGAGATTCAGTAGGTTCCTTGGACGTGGGACCCACCGCTGGAGGCTCTTCATGAAGTCTTAACGCGATCGACGGCGAGCGCGGCGACAAATGGGCATGAAGCCGGCGCGGACGTGAGCGGCTCCCTGCAGGCCGATGCTGAAACTCCGTAACACTACGTATTTTCAGCCCGCCAGCAGCCATTCGTCCGGCAGCGACACCGCCGCTGATGCCGGCCGGAACGGGCTCGAAGTCACTAGATAGGTCAATGGGGTGGCTTCAGCTCCGTATTGTTACTGAATTTGCAAAAACGGCGCATTTTTTTATTGACACAATTTCGCGAGCCCTCTATACGGTCCAATGAAGTGAGCATCGTTCCGCTGCGGGTCACGGCGAGGAAGGGGGAACGCAACACGTACTTAGGGGGGAG
>DASVHW010000372.1 GCA_036382395.1 Candidatus Binatia bacterium
GGCACTGGTCAGTTCGAGGTGGGCATCGAGGGCGACCAGGGCGGTGGCGAGGTCGGAGGAATGGATCGCGGCGCAAACCTGGTTGTCGAAGAGGGCGTGGTACTGGTTCTCTCCCGCCTGCGCGTAACACGTGTCCCCACCCTTGCGCAGGCACGGAAACGACTGCGATCGGAAGTACCAGCACCGTGGGCGCTGCAACAAGTTGCCTCCCACCGTCGCCGCGTTCCGGATCTGAGGCGTGGCGACGTGCGCGGCCGCATCAGCCAAGGCGGTATAGCGCTGGCGCACGATCGGGTCCGCGCCCAAGGTCGCAAGGGTCACCAGGGGCCCGACCGTCAGGCCGTGGGGCTCTTGCCGGATCCTATCGAGTCCAGGAATGGTCCGGAGATTGACCAGCCGGGTCGGGGCATCGAGTCCCTCCTTCATCCGGTCGAGGAGATCGATCCCACCCGCTTTCAGCGCCGCCTGTGGGCGGAGTTGTGCGATCGCTTCTGCGACTGATGTCGCGTTCACCCACTCGAAGTTGATCATCCGCGGGCCTCCGTTCGCGTCTTGGCAAGCGCTTCGAGCACGCGCGCCGGCGTCATGGGCAGCGTGCGCATGCGGACGCCGATGGCGTTGTAGACGGCGTTGGCGATCGAGGCAGCGGTGGGGATCGTTGCCGGTTCGCCAACCCCGCTGGCATCGGTAGAGCTACGCCCGCGGTAATCTTCGACCAGCACGACCTCGATGGCCGGAACCTCCCACGCCGAGGCGATCTTGTACTGTTCGAAATTCGGGTTGAGCATCCGACCGGTGGCGAGGTCAAGGTGGCGATCCTCATAGAGCGCGTAGGATATGCCCTGGATGATCCCGCCGTTGATCTGGTTCTCGATGCCGAGCGGGTTCATCGGCCGGCCGCAGTCGTGGACGGCCACGACGCGTTCGACGCGGATGATGCCCGTCTCCGTGTCGACGACGACCTCGGTAAACTGCACGCCACCCAATCCCGCGACGACGGCGACTCCCGCAGGCGGTTCGTAGTCAGGACGGCGCTGGGCCGTGGCCGAAATGGCCTCACCCTTCATCAGGGTCGCCGCCTTGCGGAGCGGCAGCCGACGCGACGGGTGCGTGTGCGAGGTCACCGCACCGTCGACGATGGCGAGGGTGTCGGGTTGCGACTGCAGCCGTGGAGCGACCAGTTCGAACAGCTGGCGACGCACCATGGCTGCAGCCTCCCGAGCCGCCGGCGTGATGGATGCCGTGGTGGTGCTACCGCCTGAACTGGGGCCGGCCGGGAACCGCGTGTCGCCGATCCGGACCACAATGTCGCGCGCGGCCAGCCCCAGTTCCTCGGCCACCACCTGCGCCAGAACGGTCTTGGTGCCGGTGCCGATGTCCTGCACCCCCGACCGCAGCTCGACGGTCCCGTCACGCAGGAGCCGCACCTCGCACGCCGCGTTGAGCCTGACGATGCGGGGCCAGTAGGCCTGGGCGACGCCCAGCCCGCGCCGCAGTGTACCGCGGTCGCTTCCTGCCGGGCGCCGACGGGCCCAGCCAAACCGCTCGGCACCGATGCGCCGTTCCACGCGCCGCGCCAGCGCGCCGGATTCCTCGCGCACATCGATCCGATCCCGCAGGGCAAGCGGATCCACGCCGAGCCGCTCGGCGAGCTCGTCAATGCACTGCTCCAGCGCGAAGGCACCCTGGGGGAAGCCCGGTGCCCGCATGGCGCAGCCCGGCCCCGCGTGGATGAACACATCGGACTGCTCAGACTGGAAATTCGGGCAGGCGTAGAGCCGCTCGGCGATGAGCCCCACGCCGGCACCGGTCGCCACGCCCGCCGTGCCCACACTCGACAACTCGATGGCTGTGAGCGTACCGTCCCGGCGCGCTCCGATGCGCAAGCGCTGAGCCGTGGCGGGGCGGTTGCCGGCGGACTGGTGCTCTTCCGCACGGTCGAGCACCAGTCGCACCGGCGCCTTGGCCTGGCGCGAGAGCCGCGCCGCCAGCACGCCGTAGCTACCCGCACCGAACTTGGCGCCAAAGCCGCCGCCCATGAACTCGGTGATCACGCGGATGCGGGATTTGTCGAGGCCGAGCACCTCCGCCAGTTCGTCCTGAACAGAGGCAGTTCCCTGGGTCGAGGCGTACACGGTGAGGCCGTCCTCGCGCCAGTCCGCCACCACCCCATGCGGCTCCAGGGCGGAGTGCGTCTGGACTTGGGTGTGGAACTCTCCTTCGACGACGACCTCGGCTGCGGTGAACCCCGTCGCGATATCGCCGCGGACAGTGCGTAACGGGCCGCGCACGTTCCCGTGCTGCGCTAGGCCGCTGGCCGCTCCGCCGCCCCCTGCGGTCCCGGCCATGTCTACGGGACCCGGGTAGACCAGCGGTGCGTTGGCGCGCTGGGCTTGGTCCAGCTCCGCCGTGAACGGCATGAGTTCATACTCGATGTCGACGAGGCGGGCGATCTCTTCCGCCGCTTCAGGGGTCGTCGCGGCGATCGCACCAATGGGCTGGCCGACGTAGCGGAGGATCGGGTACGGCGAAGCCAGCTCCTGGCTTGGGTCGCGGAGGCTGGGGAGCCCCATCGGCCGATCGAGAAGCTGGAGGGCGCGGAAATCCGGGTGCTGCTGTGCCCTGGTCGTATCGACGGACTTGATACGTGCGTGGGGATGCGGCGAGCAGATCCGCCGCGCGTGGAGCATCCCCGGGAGCTGCACGTCCGCCGTGTAGCGCGCCCGACCCGTCACTTCGAGGTGGCCGTCGACTCGTGCGGTCGGTTTTCCCACCACCCGCAACTCGGCATTCGGCGCCCAGGGGACCGGCTCTCCCGCCGGCAGCGGCCGCTCTTCCCAACGCAGCTGCTCCTGTGGAATTCCAATGGGAAAATTCGCTGTTCCCGTGGGTGGACTCGTGTGATCGTCGCTCGGAGGCATGTCCGCACCTCACTGCTTCGAGCGACGCCGCTGCGCTGCAGCCAGCGTGGCCGCGAAGACTTTGGGATACGTGCCGCAGCGGCACAGGTTACCGGCTGTGGCGTCCTTGATCTCCTCGATCGTCGGGCTTGGGTTGCGGACGAGCAGCGCGGCGCAGCTCATCACCATACCTGGCGTGCAGAAGCCGCACTGCATCGCGTCGTGCGCCACGAAGGCCTCCTGCACCGGATGCAGCGCTTCGCCGTGTGCGAGGCCCTCGATGGTCGTGACCTTGCGTGCGCCCACGTCGAGCGCCAAGAGCATGCAGCTGTTCAGTGGGGTGCCGTCGAGGAGCACGGTGCAGGCCGAACACGCGCCGCGATCGCAGCCGAGCTTCGTGCCCGTGAGCCCCAACTGCGTTCGGAGCACCTGCGCAAGCGTTGCCCGAGGTTCTACCTGAAGCCGGTGCCGCGCGCCGTTCACCCAGAGCGTGACGGGCACGAGGCCCGGGCCCAGCACCGGTGCGGCTTGGGGCTGGTGCGGGGCGGCTTGCGCCGGCCCAAGTGTCCCCGCCAGGGCAGCGGTTCCGATCGCCGTGTAGGTGAGGAACTCGCGCCTGCTGGTGCGCCATTCCCACGAACGGGGATCGGCCGGGTCGTTCTCCAACGCCCCGGCAACCGCGTCACGTTTGTCAGCAAGTGCTGCGGTCTGTGGCTCGCGTAGCTTCTTCATCCTCACCTCCGACGTCGTCGTGTGCGCGAGTGCGTGCCGCGCCTGAGCAGCCGCGTGGTATGGAAACGGTCGCCGTACCTAGTCGAGCGGCGCAATCTCGAGCAGCTGGATGGCACCACCGACGTGCTCCACGCGGTTATCAAGAAAGTGCTCGCAGTCATCAGCCATGAGGCTCAGGCTGCGCCGTCGAGGAACTCCTTGAATCCCGACGGCGCATGTGGACCGTACACGATTTGCTCCACCAGAGCCACGCCCACGCGGTTCCCCATGCGGGCGCGGCAGAGCTGCTGGGCATGCAGGCCGTGCGGCTCGAGCGGGTTGATAGCGGAGAGATCCCAGGCCTCGCCGCGTACCGCCTCCTCGCCTTGCCAGGTGCCGTGAGCGAACGTGGGGTGGTTATAGCCGACCCTGCATGTGGAAGCGCAGCAGCGGCTCATACTCGGTCACATGGGTCTCTCCCTGACGCGTTTCCAGCGAGAGCCTGATCCGGGAGGCTCGACGCGCCCAAGCCTTCGCGCCTGATCTACGCTTACGAACAAGAGCGGCTGATTCCTGATTCTGCGGACCTCGGCAAGTCCGGCCGCGTGCGCCCAGCCGATTTGGACGGTGCGCCGGCAGTCGTGCGGTCACCGTCGACGAGATCGTCACCCTTGTGAACCTGGCGCTCGGCAACGGCGGGACGTGCCGGAGCGGACTTGCTGCCGACGTCACACCTGACGTGTCAGTGATTCTTCAGGCTGTGAACAACGCCCTGAACGGGTGTTGACGAGACCCTGAGCCTCTGCCCTGAAGCCCAACAGGCGTGACGGCCTCGGGTGTCCGCCATCCGATGTCGGACGCAAGTACCGACGTCGACAGCACCGCGAAAACGCCCGTCGCCCGCATCTTTGCGGGGCCGTCCAGGTACTTTTCCCCTGCCGACCAGGGATTTCTCCGTCTGGTGCAAGTCAGCCCTCGGACCTATCCTGTGTCTCGATGAAAACGGACGCACACAGACACAGCGCTCATGCAGGCGGTGGCATCATGACACGGTATCACGGTGGCGAAATAGCGAAGGCTGGCTTCTACTGGAACCCGGCTGGGTGGGAAATCACGACCACGAAGAAAGGCGAGGCGCTGCCTGGGACGAAGGAGACCCGGTATCTGCGCATCCCGACCATCCTGCTGATGCTTGTCCCAGCCTCCCGAAGCGGACTATTGGTGTCCCAAGGCAGGCCGGCGTGCCGTCCATCTTGGAAATATCGGGTAAGGCGTGAGGAGTAAGGGATGAAAGATGTGTTCACGGCGGAAGGCGATAAGGCACGGGACCGTTTCGGTCTCGCGCAAATGGTCATCGACCACGCCGGCATCATCAGCTTTGCCAATTCCCGTGCGGAGCAGCTGTTTGGATATGAGTGCGGGGAACTGGTGGGGTGCTCCATCGAGAATCTCCTCCCCGCTCGCACACGCGAGCGGCACCGCCAGCAGCGAAACGAATTTGTGCAGCGGCAGCAGGTACGCCAGATGGGCGGCAGCCTGATCGTGCACGGCGTGCGCAAGACCGGCGAGGAGATCCCGCTGGAGATCGGGCTGAGCCCGATTCAGACGGACAGCGGCACGATGACTCTGGCGACCATCATCGACGCGAGCGAGCGCCAGCGCGCCGAGGAGGCGCACCGGCTCTTCCTCGCCGCCACCTCGCACGACGTGCGCAATACCCTGGCGAATGTTCTCGGGTACGTGAACCTGGTGTGTGAACGCGTGGCCGACGAGACAAGCCGCAAGTACCTCATCCGCGCCGCTCTTCTGATGCAGAACCTCTCCGCTGTGATGAGCGACATGGTGGTGCACGCCGGTGTCGCCGGCCAGACCGCCGTCCGCCAGCCGGTCGACGTTCACCGAGTACTGTCCGGGTGCGCGGCCGCCGTCGAGCCGCAGTGCGAAGCCATGGGCCTGCAGCTGCGAGTGTCGCTGCCCGCGTCCAGCTCGGTGATGACGGATCCCACGCTCCTCGCTCGGATCGTCCAGAACCTGCTGGTCAATGCCGTGCGCTACACCAAGGAGGGCGAGATCGAGTTGTGCGCCGCGCTCAACGCGGACGAGTTGCGGATCTCGGTGCGTGATACGGGAATCGGTATACCGGCCGAGTCCCTGCCGCGAATATTTGACGACTATTACCGCGACCCAGAGGCATGTCAGCTGGTTCCCCTCGGCACCGGTCTCGGCTTGTCGACCGTCAGGCGGTTCTGCAAGCTCCTGGGCGGCTCGGTTTCCGTGCGCAGCATCCAGGGTGTCGGTACGACGTTCGAGGTGGCAGTGCCGGTGGTCACGCCGGGAGTATGATCCGACCGCAACGTTTTGAGGGTACGGGGAGCATCCACCACCGGCCGAAGCGTCACCCCGACTCCCCCTGTGCACCAGCAACGACTCCGCCGGATCTGGTTCAAGATGAATAACACGATGCCCCACTCCGAGAGCGTCGGTATCACAAATTCTTGCAGAACAAATACGCCGCCACCAGATGTCCTGGCATAGAGCGTGCTCGGAGTGGCGGGGTCGATGGCGAGGGCATAGACGGGGAGGTCGGGCAGGCCTGTACGGAGAGTGTTCCAGGCTTAGAGGTGACCATCATCAAGTGGAAGGCTCGTGTTGGATGGAGGCCCGCAGTCGCCGTCCACATTCGTGCGACGTGCCTGGCGCTCTTCATTGCGGCACCAAGGCGCAGGGAGCAGTCAGGCGCGTGGCGCATGATCCCCCGATAAATGTCATCTCAGTTGTCTGCCCTAACGAGAGTGTCTCCGGCGCACGTCAGCGCCGGGCGCAACCCAGCTCAAGATTATAACAGAGGGCGATTGAGACGCTGGTGTAGGCGAGACTGCAGGGGGCTTCACCCGCGCTGATACAATCTATTACCTAATAGCCATGTGCTAGATTATGGCCCCATGCGCTCCTCAAACCGCCCCCAAACGGCCCTCGTGCCCGCAAAAAATCTACAACATAACGTTCCAGCCCGGCTTGCCGAGGCCAAACGGAGCCTCGTGGCACTTGCCGAGCTGTACTTCCGGAGCCAGGTCGCCGGTCAGGCGAGCGCCACTATCGACGCCAAGTGCCGGGACCTTGGACGCTTCCTGACGTTCTACCACCGCCTGTACGGACACGACCGGCCGGACGAATGGTACACGTCGGTGACCCGGGAGTTTCTCAAGCAGCTCGCCAAGGCCCGACCGGCGCAGGCCACCATCGTCCGCACCTACGCCAGCGTGCGGCACTTCGCGCGGTGGGTCCATGAAAAGGTCGCCCCCTTCCCGCTGGGGTGTCCGACGGACGGCATCAAGCCGCCGCAGGAACCGGAGGCGGAATGGAAAGGGCTGAGTCGGGCGGAGGAGTTGCGACTGCTCAACGCCGCGCAGACGCTCCGTGTCCGTCCCGGCCGTGGGACGAATCAAGGCGTGCGCGATCACGCCGCAATCGCCGTGCTGCAAGCCGACATTCTAAACGATCAGACTGATCAGTGAGGAAGAGTTCAAGTACCCTAAGAGACACGGCACTGGACTGATCCAAGAGCCCATAGAATTGGAGGCGAATCCCACTTTCCTTGCAACGGTCGAAAAACTCGTGCGATCCTTCCACATAAGCCACTGCCGCTTGTGCGTACGGGCAAGCGGGCAAAGCCTGCGCCTGAAGCTGCTTCAGGTACACCCCGTTCAATCCGCCCAGAACAACTTCCATCGCGCGTGCCGGGCCTGTGACTACCATACGAGGCACCAGCTTGCACGAGGCGCAAACTTGCTCCCACTGGGGAACCTGCGAGACACCACACGCGGAACCCTTTCATTACTGAAAGTTTGACACCCAAGCGGTTGGAATCCTGCAAACAGGGTGGATGGGGCAGTATCAAAAAACCTTGCTGTTTTCACGCTACCGAGCGCGGAGAGCCTTGTCGGACGGCGTCTCTTCGATCTTTCAAGCGAAGGGTCGCTGGTTAGAGTCCAGCACGGCTCATTTTCTAAGTCGTGGCCCCGCGATTATTGTTGTTGCGGGGCACGATTCCCCCACCGAGAATGGCCGCGACGACGATCACCCTCGGCCTGCCGGTTTTGATGTATCTATCGATGATGATGCCAATGGCCGCGTTCATTGACCCACGAGCCGATCCGAAAGCCTGTGCAACCAAGCCATGTGTGCGGACGACCGCAGACCCGGGAGCGCTCGCCGACCTCCACCGCCTCTCCCACGACGGCCGTCTCTATGACGTCGAGCGCTGGATCCAAGCCGGTCGGCCGCTCCAGGTAGCTCAAGGAACGACCGTCAAGCAACGGCGCCTGACCTCTGTCTTTGAGATCGCTCTCGAAGCCGGGAATTATGCTCTGGCCCTCCTACTGTGTAACGGCTACGACCCAAACATCGAGTCCTGCTGCCCGCTGGATCTTGCCCTCCGCGCGCGGCGACGGGATCTCCTCGATCTGCTTCTGGAGTGGGGCGCCTATGTGCATCGGGTCAGCCTCAGCGATCTCTTCGACAGTTACAGTTCCAAACTCCAAGATCCACAAGATGCGCACGCCTCACCGAGGACTGAGGCGCGCATCTTGGCGGCAGCCTCAGAAACCGCCACACCGAAGATCAGAACCCGTAACGGTAGCGAGGGCGAGAGCACAATACGATGGAGTGGGCGCGGTCGCATTACCGCCTGCGCGTGCTCCTGCAGATGTGGTTTGACGGCGGCGCGCACTTTGTAGAGCACATCTCAGCGCTTCCTGTTACGTCCGTAGCGCGACACAGGCAAGACGACGGTCCGCCCACAAATGGGGCTGTGGCTCGTACGATGGGCCGGCCAACCCTGTCAGTTTGCGTTACAGTGGAAGACGCCGCTGCTGGTCTTGGCGCTTACTACGCTACGCCGTGTTGCTTGAACCACTCGCGTAGCCGCCGCCAGCCGTCCGCAGCTGGCTCCGTGCGATAGCTGTCGCGGTAATCGGCGTGGAATCCGTGGGGGG
>DASVHW010000373.1 GCA_036382395.1 Candidatus Binatia bacterium
GGCGCAACCCTACCAAAGTCAATCTGAGGTGGCAATTGCTCGGTGACGATGGCGGTTTTCTTTTCACCCGTGCGGTTGTCCTTCTGGCCTGGGCTTCCTATAAGCTGAAGCTGTTTCGCCGCCGAAGACATCAGGAGGGGATATGACCACGGACGAGAAGCTGAAATTGGCCGTGAGCGTCGCACGGGCTGCGGCGCACTCGGGAGAGTATCGGCGCCTCGATAAGCTCATCGAGATTGTTTTTCGCAAACTGAATGAGTTGGCGCCCCCGGAGGCCGGGGAGGTGCACCTTCATGAGCGTGATCGGGAGTTCAAGCTGTAGCGGTCCGGCCTGTTCGTCGGCCACGAGGAAGTAGATGCTCGCTCCGAGACGTAGCGCTCCGACGAAGCGTTCGAGTTCCGTGGAAGCGACGCCGACCGCTGCGCGGCTGCGGCGCATCCTCAATACGATGCTCAAGGTGCTCCTCACCGCTGGGGCGTTCTACCTCCTGCTCACGCACCGGGTGCGTACGGAATCCGGAGAATCGGTCATTGCCCTGCGCGCCATTCTCGACTACCTGCCGCACATCCAGGGTAGTGTCTTCTGGCGCTTCACCCTGCTGGCGTTCACCATCAAGTTCGTCGGCATGTTGGCCTCGATGCTGCGCTGGTACTTGCTGCTGCGCGGACAGGGCATCACGTTTCCGCTCTGGCATATAGTGACCACGTTTCTGATCGGACGGTTTCTCGGGACCTTCCTCCCTTCGACCATCGGACTCGACGGCTACAAGCTGTACGACGCGGCGCGATTCTCCGGACGCACGGTTGAGGTCACGGCTGCGACCGTGGTGGAGAAAGGGCTGGGAATCGTCGGCATCGTGCTGACGTTTCTGGTGACGTTGCCGCTCGGCTACAGCGTGCTGGGCGACAAGGCCAGGCTGGTGGCGTTGCTGACCGTTCCCATCTCACTCGCCATCATCGGTGCGTTCTTTCTGGTGGCGTTCAAACCGGCGGTCATCGGCTTCCTGCTCGATCGCGTACGCCTCGGGCAGCGCGGCCGGGTTGCTTCCGTACTGGAGCGTGTCAACGCGGCGGCCGCCGCCTACAAGGATCAGAAGCTGCTGATGCTGCAGGCCACGGGGCTCAGCTTCGCCGTGCATTTCTGCACCGCCGTGACATACTTCTTCACGGCGCTGGCCATCGGTGCGGTGCACGCCGACTTCTGGGAAGTGTCATTTGCCTCGACTATCCAGATTTTCGCCACGGTGATGAGCCCGTTCACCATCGCCGGCGAAGGCGTACGCGAGATCGTCCAGACGGTGCTGCTGGCGCATCGGATCGGCACCTCGCAGTCCATCATCTCCGCCGCGTTGGGTTTCTGGGCGGCGGAAGCGCCGACGCTGAGCGGCGGCATTTTCTATTTCATGCGTGACGCCGGGTATCGGCCGGCGGTCGACGTTCGGGCGCGGGAAACCTAGGGCCGCGGCACCTGCGTGTCGGGCGCTTGGTGCTTGCAACGCGTTGCATGAGAGTCAAGTTCCGCCAGATGCCGCGGTAGCGACCCAACGGGGAGCGGTCCCGCTGCATAGATGCTGGGCGCAGCCCGCTACTCTTTGCGTCTCTTCGGCCGCTCTGTCTGGCGCAGGACTTTCTTGCGCAGGCGGACCGACTGCGGGGTGACCTCGACCAGTTCCTCATCACCGATCCATTCGATGCCGGTTTCCAGACCCATTTCGCGGTGGGGGGTGAGGCGCACGGCCTCATCGTGGCCGCTGGCGCGCATGTTGGAGAGTTTCTTCTCGCGGCAGATATTCACATCGAGGTCGGATTCACGCGAGTACTCGCCGACGACCATGCCTTCGTAGACACGTGTTCCCGGCGGGATGAAGATGACGCCGCGCTCCTGCAGATGGAAGATCGCATACGGTGTCGCCGGGCCTTCGCGGTCGGCAATCATGGCGCCGTTGGTGCGCGCTTGGATCGGACCCTGCCACGGCGCGTAGCCGTTGAACAGGGCGTTCATGATGCCGGTGCCGCGCGTATCGGTGAGAAAGTACGAGCGAAACCCGATCAAGCCGCGCGACGGGATGACGAACTCCAACCGCACCCGCCCGGAGCCCGGATGGTTCATCTTGGTCATCTTGCCACGGCGCACGGCAAGCAGCTGCGAGACCACGCCGATGTACTCTTCCGGCACATCCACCAGCAGCAGTTCCATGGGCTCGTGCGCCGCGCCGTCGATCTCCTTGGTGATGATGGTCGGCTTCGACACCAGCAGCTCGTAGCCCTCGCGGCGCATGGTTTCGACCAGGATCGCCAGCTGCAACTCGCCACGACCCATGACCCGCCACGAATCGGGTGAGGCCGTGTCCTCGATGCGCAAGCTCACGTTCTTGCGCAGCTCGTACACCAAGCGCTCGCGCAGCTTGCGCGAGGTGACGTATTCCCCCTCGCGTCCCGCCCACGGGGAGTTGTTGACGCTGAAAATCATCGCGATCGTCGGTTCGTCGATGCGGATGGCCGGCAGCGCTTGCGGGTTGAGGCGGTCCGCAATGGTTTCACCGATATGGATGTCCTCGATGCCTGCCACGGCGACAATGTCGCCGGCCTTTGCCTGCGGCAGCTCCATGCGCTTGAGTCCATGCCAGCCGTAGATTTGGTTGATCTTGGCATCCACGTGCGAGCCATCCAGGCGACAGACGGTGTAGATGGTGCCGCTGTGCAGCTCGCCGCTGACGATACGGCCGATGGCGAGACGGCCGACGTAGTCATTGTAGTCGAGATTGTTGGCTTGAAATTGGGTCGGGGCGTCCGGGTCGAAGCGCGGTGGCGGCAGCGCGGATACGATCAGGTCGAACAGCGGCCGCAGGTCGGCGTCGTCGTCGGTCAGGGCGCGCTTGGCAATCCCGGCACGGGCGTTGGTGTACACCACCGGAAAGTCCAGCTGCGTGTCGGTCGCATCGAGGTCGATGAAGAGATCGTAGATTTCATCCAGCACCTCGGTGACGCGGGCGTCGGGCCGATCAATCTTGTTGACGCACACCACCGGTGGCAGGCCGGCTTCCAGCGCCTTCTTCAGGACGAAACGTGTCTGCGGCAGGGGTCCTTCGGAGGCATCGACCAGCAGCATGACGCCGTCAACCATCGCCAAGGTCCGCTCCACCTCGCCGCCGAAATCGGCATGCCCCGGGGTATCGACGATGTTGATCTTGACGCCCTGGTAGGTGACGGCGGTGTTCTTGGCGAGAATGGTGATGCCGCGCTCGCGCTCGAGGACAAACGAGTCCATGACCCGTTCCACAACCTGCTCGTTGCTGCGGAAGATGCCGCTTTGGTGCAGCATGGCGTCGAGTAGGGTCGTCTTGCCGTGGTCGACGTGGGCGATGATCGCGATGTTGCGGATGTCGTCGCGGGTGGCGCGTAGTGGATGCATAATGCTCTTGAGTGGTTGGGGCCGAACGGTATCGGCGGGCTGACGTTATTGGCCTTGCTTTTCGAGGTGCGGTGACTATAGCATTCGCGTTGATTCCAGCAATGGCAGGTGTACCACCAGGGCTGAGGGTGGTGCGACTCGTGGTCGATGGCATTGCAACGGGGGCACGGGATGGCAGGCGCATCGCAATCGGATATTCATAATCTGGCGCGATTTCGCTACGCAATCCGCAAGTTTCTGCGGTTCAGTGAAGAGGCGGCACGCGGCACCGGTCTGACACCGCAACAGCACCAACTCTTGCTCGGCGTGACGGGCTTCACCGGAAAGGGGTGGGCGACGATCGGGGAGTTGGCGGACTTCCTGCAGGTGCGGCACCACAGCGTGGTCGGTCTGGTCGACCGGGCGGTAGCCTGTGGTTTGGTCCGCCGCGAGACCAACCCCGATGATCGCCGTGAAGTGCACATTTCGCTCGCCAGCGATGGGGCGCGCAAGCTGCGCGCCCTTGCCGAGCAGCACCGCAAGGAGCTGCTCGGGATGCGGCGGAGTTTCGACCTGCTCTATATCGAGCGCGACAGCGCTCCCAAGAAGGTTACGAGACCCCAACTCACCAAGGGGCGAAGACGGGGCTGAAACAGCCTACGGCGGAAGCAGCCTATGGCCGATGGCATATGGCATATGGTCAAGATCCAAGAGCCATAAGCCATAAGCCATACGCCATACGCGGCTCCTCTAGTTGCGTCCCAACTCCGCGGAGCGACGCGCGGCAGTGACGACGGCTGCGGCAACGGCGTCCTTGAATCCTCGCGTCTCCAGCTCACCGAGACCGGCCAGGGTGGTTCCGCCGGGCGACGTGACCATGGCCCGCAGCGCGTCCGGGCTCTCGCCGGTTTCCTGGAGCATCGCTGCCGCACCGGTGATCGTCTGTAACGCCAGCCGGCTTGCCAGGGGCGCCGGCAATCCGGCGTGAATGCCGCCGGCAATCAACCCTTCGGCGAAGAGATACACGTAGGCCGGACCGCTGCCACTGAGCCCGGTCACGGCATCGAGCAGCCGCTCCTCTTGCACCGCCACGGCCGCGCCGACCGCGCGCAGCAGGCGCAGGCCGAGGCGTTCGTCGGTGGCGGTGGCATAGCGGCCGCGTACCAACACCGACATGCCCTTGCCGACGAGCGCTGGCGTGTTGGGCATGACGCGCAGGACGCGCGCCCGGGTGCCGAGCCCTGCTTCCAGGCGGGCCGTCGTTACGCCGGCGGCAATGGAGAGAAAGATCTTCGCCGGCGTCACGGCGCCGCGCAGCCCCGCCAACACTGCGTCGATGCTCTGTGGCTTTACGGCGAGGACGACGACCTTGGAGCCGTGCACCAGCGCCGCATTGTCGGCCGTGACGCCGACCCCGAATCGCCGGCGCAGCGAGGTACGCTGGCGCGCCTCGACATCACTGGCCCACACCTGATCGGCCCGATAGAGTCCCGCCGCGAGCAATCCGCGGATCAAAGCGCTCGCCATGTTGCCGCCGCCGACGAAGCCGATAACGCGCTGTCCTTGCTTGCTGGTAGCCTGCGTTCTTCTTGGCTCTTCCTTCATTACGATCCTCTCATTGGTGGGATTCTCGCCGCCGACGCAGTGTAGGGGCGCAGCATGTTGCGCCCCTACTTCACGTTCGCTCTCCGAAGATCGCCCTGCCAATCCGCACCAGGGTTGCACCCTCTTCGATGGCTACGGTGAAGTCGTCTGACATGCCCATCGACAGCTCACGCAACGGCGCGTTAGCAGGAGCGTGACGCTGCAGCTGGTCGCGCAGCTGGCGCAGGCCACGAAAATGTGGCCGCGCCGCTCCCACTGATTCCGCCGGCGGGGGAATGGTCATCAATCCATCGATCGACAGCCAGCGGCGATCGGCTAGCGCCGCCAACAGGTCTTCGACGTCTTCCGCGCGGACGCCGTGTTTGGTCGTCTCGCCGCCGGTGTTCACCTCGAGGAGGACCCGTACCGGTTGCCCGCGGTGCTCGGCGTGGCGCGCCAGGGCCTCGCCGAGGGCGACGGAGTCCAGGGTGTGAATGACGTTGAAGAGTTCGACCGCGCGCGCGGCCTTGTTGCGCTGCAGATGTCCGATCATGTGCCAGGTGACCGGCGCCGTGATCCGCGGTATCTTGGCAACCGCTTCCTGGACGTAATTCTCTCCGATGTCTGTTGCCCCTGCCCGAATCGCCTGTTCGATCAACTCGACGGGTTTGGTTTTCGAGACTGCGATAATACGCACTGCTTGTGGATCGCGTCCGACCTTCTGCGCCGCCTGCGCCACCTGCTGCCGCACGCGTTCCCAATTGGCGGCCACGTCCATCATGGCATCGCTGGGGCCGTGTTCGCCGCGGCGGGGAGATGCCGCTGCAGGAGATCGGTGACCGCTTCCATCGGCAAGCCCACGACATTCGAGTGGGAGCCGCGAACGCGGACGACAAACTTCTTCGCCAGCCCCTGCACCGCGTAAGCGCCAGCCTTGTCGAAGGGCTCGCCGGATTCGAGATACTCCTCGATCTCAGCCGCCGTGAGCGGGCGGAATGCGACCTGGCTTTCGACGAGGATTTCCTCGACGGCTCCGGTGGGATCCACCAATGCAACCGCGGTGAGCACGCGATGGGTGCGGCCCGACAGCGCCTGCAGCATGCGCCGCGCATCGCTGCGATCAATGGGCTTTCCGAACAAGGTGCCGTCTACGACCACGACGGTGTCGGCGGCCAGTACGCACGTGCCCGGATGGCGTCGCGCGACGTCACCCGCCTTTTCCGCCGCGATCCGTTGCGCAAAGGCGTCCGCAGGCTCCCCTGGCTGCGGGGTTTCCATGACGTTGCTGGGGTCCACCTCGAATCGAAAGCCTCTCGCGGTGAGCAACTCACGCCGTCGCGGCGAAGCGGAGGCGAGGACCAGCGCCGTGCTCATTGGCCCAGTACCCATGTGTGGTTGTTGGCCGATGCTCGCTGCATTGTCAACGTGGCTGGCACCTGCCGATGGATATGCTAGCTGAGACCCATGTTGCGGTTGATTCTTACGCTGGTGTTATTGCTGACCACGGTTGGATGCGGCGCGCGGGTGCCGGTGCCTCCGTCCGCCCTGCCGCAGGTTCAGGTGCGGCTTGATACCGTTGCCGACAAGCGCGCCGCCTTCGTCCGGGCCTACGACTCGTTCCGCCACGGAGAAGATGAGCGGGCTTTGCCGATCTTCAGTGCGTTGGCGGAGCAGTACCCCGAGCTGGCAGACTATGCGCTCTACTTTGCTGGCACGATTGCGTTGCGACGCGGGGGTGATGCGGCGGCCGAGGCGGCGTTCTCCCGTCTGCTGCGGGACTATCCGCAGAGTGTGAAGGCGCCCGCGGCGGCACTGGAAACGGGGCGGTTGCTGTTACGGGCCGGCGGTGTTGATCAGGCCCAGCCGCTGCTGCGCGAGGCGCTGGCCGCGCCGGATGCCACCACGGTCCAGGGCGCGCGCCTGGCGCTCGCCGAGGCGGATGAGCGCCAGGGGAACATTGAGGCGGCGTACGCTGGATACATGGAAGTGCGACGCAAGATGGTTGGCTCGACGTTGGGCCGAACCGCGAAGCAACAGGTGCTTGCTCTGCGCGCCCAGCATCCCGAACGCGCGCTGGTGGGCGCCGACCTGCTGGACGAAGCGCGGCTACTGCTTGACGAGCACGACTATGGCGCGGCGGAAAGTGCCGCGCAACAGCTCCTGCAGTCGCCGGGCGGTGTGGAGCAGGCGGCGGCGTTGCGGGTGCAGGCGGATGTGCTGTACGGACGCGGCGAGGTCGAAGCAGCCGTGGCGAAGCTGCGGACGCTGGTTGATCGTTTTCCAGAGACCACCGCGGCCCCTGGAGCGTTGTTTCGCCTAGCTTCCGTTCTGTGGAATCGCGATCAGGATAGCGCCGCGCTGAGCGCCTTCCTGGAATTTCGGCGTCGTTATCCCGATGACCCTCGCGCCACCGAGGCGCTCTACGCCGTCGGCCGCATTCATCAGAGCGCGGGGCGGAGCGCCCTCGCCGTCGACAGTTTTGCGGCCCTGGCCAGGCGGTATCCACGGAGTAAGTTCGCTGACGAAGCACGCTGGCGGATCGGGTGGATCCACTATCTGTCCCGGGACTGGCCGGCGGCCAGTTCGGCGTTTGCACGACTGGCGGACGAGACGTTGTCATTGCCGCAACGCAACGGTGCGATGTATTGGGAAGCGCGGGCGCTTGAGTCTGCTGGCCGGGCGGAGGCGGCGCGCGAGCTGTATCGGGACATCATCGAGCGTGACCCTACCGATTACTATGCCATGTGGGCGGAGCGGCGTCTGGGGGCGTCCTCAGGGGCCCTGCTTCCAGCACAAGTCGAGTCGATGCCCGCGCCAGCGTTGCTTGCCGGAACGGCAGAGGGCTCTGCGGCGTTGGAGTCCGTGCCGGGCGTCGAGGCCTTTCATTTCAGCCGTTGGGGTGAGCTGAAAGCGGCGGGTGTCTACACGCTGGCGCGCCAGGAGTTGAAGGCGATCGAGCGTGGCCGCCGTGACGACATCGGCACGATGCGTTACCTGCTGCATGCGTATCAGGCCGTTGATGGCTTTGCTGCCGCCCAGCATCTCCTACAGCGCTTGGGGGACCGTGCCGGACTGTCGGCTTTCGAGCGCCAGCACCTGCTCTATCCGCTGGCGTTCTGGTCCATCGTGGACCGGGAGGCCCGCGACAATGCCGTCGATCCGCTTCTGATCGAATCGCTCATGCGTCAGGAGAGCTTGTTCGATCCTGAGGCGCGGTCGCCGGCCAACGCGTACGGGCTCATGCAGTTGCTGCCCAAGACCGCGACGCAGGTGGCGTCGGCGAACGGTCGTGCCGTTGACCCACCCGCGCTACTGGAACCGGATATCAACATCGACCTCGGCAGCCGGTATCTCAAAGGACTACTGGTCCGTTTCCGCGGGGACGTGTTGAAGGCGGTGGCGGCATACAATGGCGGTGAGGCGGCAGTGGAAAAATGGGAGCGGCGCTTTGCTGATCTCGAGCCAGACGAGTTTGTCGAAAGCATCAGCTACCGGGAGACGCGGGACTACGTGAAGCGGGTGATGACGAACTACCGCAAGTACCGGCAGCTGTACGCTGGCCGCGCCAGCTAGCGCCCTCACAGTCGGGAAACGATCGGCGAGTGCGGGAAGTCGTAGCGGTGCGTGGCGATCTGCGCTGCATCGGCCCGCCGCCGCGGGTCGACGAAATTGGCGGCGAACAAGACGCCCGCCGGCAGATAGATCATGATGGCGATGATGCCGAGCAGGGTTTCGCCGATGGCAAACGTGAGCACGACATTGAACAAGAGGACGCCGGCGTAGAGGAGCGGCTCGATGAGTCCCGCGTATGGAAGATGGCGAACTCCGGCCGGCCGCGTCAAATCGGAGCTGAACCACTGCCGCCTCTCGAACCACTGGAAGAGGGCAATCGTGGTTGCGCCGACCAAAGCCCAGCCGATGAAGTTGCTGATCGGCACGCCGAAGTAGATGCCGCCGTTCGGGTAGTAATAGATTTTCCCCAGGAACCAGCGATCGCCGTGCACCGTGAGGGGGTCGATCACCACGTCGAGCAGGGTCATGAGCACGGTTGCGGTGACCAGGACGCGCCGCGATTGCCGGATCTCACAGGTGTCGACGACCTGAACATCCCCCGGCCGAATCTGCAGGGGCGAGTACACCAGGACCGCCAGGCTGAGCCCCAGGTAACAGAGGAAGGTGAACGAGAGGGAGTCCCAGAAGGGGACATTGGAGATCCACAACTCGCGGTCCCGGGTGGTGTCGACGTAGTGATAGAGCCCGAACGGGAAGCCGGTTCGCGTCGAACAGAACTCGGCGGCGAAGGCGACGGTGTAGGCGATGAGGGTGAAGACGAGGGTCTTCTTCCAGCCCATCTTGCTGACCGCCGCCACCAAGTAGACGGCGAAAAACACGAACACATAGGGCCGGAGCACGACCATGCCGAGGAGGCGATGCAACAGGTCCAACATCGGGGGGACCTTACCTGTAGGTGGGGAGGAACTCAACGTCGAAGAGGCTTCTCCTTGTGGAAGGCGAAGCGAAGGACTATATGCCCGAAGCTCTGGGGTTCTCTTCGGAAGCGTAGCGCCTGATGGAACGGTACATTCGGTTCATCGTCCGGCACCGCTTGGCGGTTGTGATTGCGGTCCTGTTGGTCACGGCCGCGCTCGCGACGCAGCTTCGGCATGTGCATTTGGAGATTCG
>DASVHW010000374.1 GCA_036382395.1 Candidatus Binatia bacterium
CAGGGCGATTGGGGGCTGTCGTACACCTACGCCTGGGTGGAGAAGGACTCCGTGCTCTCGATCTTTAGTTTCAGCGACATCAATGAGTTTTCGACTCGCCCGGCAAAAGCCGGAGACACGCGCCCGACACAGAAGGGGGCCACCAACCTCATTTCGCACATTTTGCGCTTCGACTACGCCCTGCTGCCCAACCTGCAGTTGACGGCGAAGGCGTACGTCGAGAACGCCTTGGATCGCAAGATCTCGAATGCGGCGCTCACCGGCAACCCGACGCTGCTGCGGACGCAGCTCGATGCGATGCTGCGGTTCTAACCAGGAGGTTGATGCGGCCCTTGCACTGGGCCTGCCATGCTGTGGTAAGTCAGGACACTCGACCGACGAGTTGATACAAGAAAGGGGCACATGCGACCCACGGATGCCGAGTTCCGCGCGGCGTTGCGCACACACGCGGAACGAGTCGAGCGCTACCAGCAAGGCAAGATGACGGATGCCGAGTTCCGGCCGTTGCGCGTGAGCTACGGCTTGTACCGCGAACTCGAACACACCAGCTACCTCCAGCGCATCAAGCTGCCGGGAGGTATGCTGAGCGCGGCACAAGCAGATCGGCTCGCCGATATTGCCGACGACTATGCGCGTGGCCTCATCCATATAACCACCCGGCAGAACGTGCAGCTGCACTGGGTTGCGCTCGATAAGGCGATGGACATCTACGAGCGGCTGCACGCCGTGGGCATCACCACCCGCGGCGCGGCGGGTGACAGCGTGCGCGCCGTCACCAGCTGCGTCCATGCCGGCATCTGGCCCGGAGAGTTGTTCGACGTCACCCCGTATGCGCGCGCCACGCACGACCACTTCCTCTTCCACCCGCTCAACCTGACGTTGCCGCGGAAGTTCAAGATCGCTTTCTCGAGCTGCCCGAGTGATTGTGCGCAGGCACCAATCAACGATATCGGCTTTTTCCCCCACGTCCGCGACGGCAAGCGCGGTTTCTCCGTATACGCTGCCGGTGGCTTGGGACCGCAGCCGTTTCTGGCTCGCCCGATTCGGGAGTTTGTTGCCGTCGAAGACACGCTCATCATCGTGGAAGCCATCCTGAGGTTGTGGAGCCAACGCGGCGAACGGAAGAACCGGAAGAGGGCGCGGATGAAGTACTTGTTCCAGCGCCTCGGAGCCGAGCGCCTCATCGCCGCGGTAGACGAGCTACACGGGCGCATCGAGGCCGATCAGGGAGCGGCGTTACGTGCCGAACTGAACGAGCTCACTGCCGGATTCACAAGCGGCCAACCGCTCCAGCCGCCGTCGCCAGTGCCGGATAATCGTGATGCCGGGTTCACCCACTGGATGCGCACCAACGTGTTGCCGCAAAAGCAGGAGGGTTATTACGCCGCCACCATTCTGTTGCCGATGGGCGACATCAGCGGCCCGCAGTTGCGTGGCCTGGCCCACCTGGCACGCAGCTTCGGTGCGGGAGAGCTGCGTGCCACCAACGATCAGAACCTGTTAGTCCCCTGGATTCCCGGCGG
>DASVHW010000375.1 GCA_036382395.1 Candidatus Binatia bacterium
TAACTGACGCGGCGGGCGCGGTGTGGTCAGCCGGGCGGACCGGCTGTGATGGCGGGGGTGCGGTTAAGGTGTTAACCCGCCTGGCGCGGCGGGTTAACACAACGTGGAGCCATATAAAGAAGGCATGCCTAACTGCTTGAATCCATGGCGGAGTCTGGTGTATGAGCGGCCCATGATAACGGTGGTGTTAACCCGCCAGGGCAGGCGTGGGTTGCCGGTTTCGTTGATACGCCGAACTCAAAGTTAGGGTTGCTGAAATGAGAAGTTTTCACTTTCTCTTGCTCGCCTTGTACTGGGTCGCCGCGATCGCCGGTTGCGTGCAGACGAGTCCGAAGATTGTCGATGTGAACCACCGGTTCGAACATGGATGGACGCTCCTAATGGAAGCGGCCCGTCAAGGTGACCGTGCTGCGGCCGAGGATTTAGTCGCACGAGGTGCAGACATCAACGCACGTGCGGAGACGGGACTGACTGCATTGTTGATTGCTATCGTGGAGCATCACCCAGACATCGCCCAGTTGCTCATTGAGAAGGGCGCGGACGTGAATGTCGCAAACAGCGTTGGTCTTACCCCTTTGTTTGCTGCCATGTCACAACGGGACGATGAGATGGTGCAACGGCTCAAGAAAGCGGGAGCGAAAACTGGATTGGACGCGACGCCAGCCGCACCGAAGCATCCAAGCGGTTTGCCACAGGAGCTTTTGCGCCAGTGACACGGGCGACCCTAACAACCCGCTCAAGCGGACCGGCAGGAGCGTCCTCGTGATTTGCCGGCGTCAATCCGCCGGCCGCTCAGCGGGAGCGCGTTAGGGCGTCGAACAGGGGAAACCGATGGAGGACGTACTGCAATATAGCCCTTTCCTAGTTGGAGAGCGTCCGTTTTGCGTTTGGGAATGGAACCTCCGTCAAAGGAATCGAGACTTCCTCGATTCATTCGATCCCAGCTACTTTCAGTATACGGCTCGCGTGCATGCCAACGAACTCGACGGCGAGCATGCGCAGCAAGCGGCGCTCAGTCTTCGGCTCACATATAGCCATGCCATGGAAGCCTTCTTCTCCTTGGTGTTTGCTTCTCTGCAGGCGCCCGGCTGTATCTTTGGCTGGCTTGATAAGTACAAAGAAGACGACTTGCGCCAGCTTGTTGAATCCGTTCGTCTCTGTGGGCCAATCCGCTCCACAGTTCGACTGGAACAGGTAACTTGGCCGGGTATTTCTGCGGCGCTGCACCGATACCTAGAGCTTGAGGACAAGGCGAAGGAGACGCGAATCAAGGAAGCATACGCACAACTATGGGCTTGGCTGGCGTGGGACTTCCAGAATCCGTTGGTTCATCGCGAGTACAACTGCATCAAACACGGGATGCGCGTTGCAAAGGGCGGATTTCACCTGTCCGCAAGTATCGAATCTACGCCTGGTGTGCCGGCAGCTCCCGAAGACATGGGTAGTCTTGGCGGGAGCGTATTCGGCACAAGTTGTTACTTGGGCGAGAAAATCGGTAGCGACAAAGTCAATGTTCGGTTGGCGAGACATGCTCGCAACTGGCTACCGCGGAGCCTTCTTGTGGCCGTCGACCTCATGACGGAGTCGATGAAGAATATCGTGTCCTTTCTGAAGGTGCTGAACGGCGCAGCCGCTACAACCGTGCAGTTCTCTTGGCCGTCAGACCTTGGCGTGTTTGACGGAGCGTATGTTGTGCCGCTCGTGAACGATCTCCGAATGGACAGAGTATTGGACGTCTCTCATATTAAGCCAGTAACTGCAGAGAGAATTGTCGAAGAGTATGAACGCCGAACTCAAAGCCCACCCAAAGAAGTCTAGCGACGATGTGATGACGTTGGGTATTTCGGGAGCAGCCCTAACTGTCGCTTGCAGCGGACGCGCGCAAGAGGCGCGCGCCGCTGAAGCTGGGCGTTGAGGTTGTAGAAAAACTTCGCGCATCCAGGTAAATGAAGGCATCGCGGGCATCGGGGGATGCCCGGACGGCTGAGGTGGTGGGGAGGGCGAATGGCGCGGTACAAGCCATACAACCTGAAGCAGGACAAGCTGATCCCGCTGAGCTACGCGGATCAGATCGTGCCGGGCTCGTTCGAGTACGCGCTGAATGAGATCGTCGAGCAGCACTTGGATCTCACGGTCTTCGCGGGTCGCTACCGCAACGAAGAGACGGGGCGGTTGGCGTACGACCCGAAGGTGCTGCTCAAGACACCGCTGACGTGAGACGTCACACGCGGGCCGCGCGCGCACCAGTGGTGTGTGACGGCTGTCCGCCGGCCCGGAAGCGAGGAGGACACCACGCGGTGGTTTCCTCCTCGCGCTCCACCTTCCCGCGCCACTGGGCGTGGAGCCATGGCGCCGGTACCCTGTGCAGCGCTGGATTGGACGGCGCAGGGAATGGGGTCGCCGCAGCTCCGCCGCCACCGGGTTGACCGGCGGCACGGCATCGGTGCCAAGCGGGTGCAGGCAAGCTCACGCGCAGGGCTTTTATCTCAATGGGCCTCGACCTTGTCGCTGGGCCCTCGCCGCAGCCGCTGCTCGCGGGCAAGGCGGTATTGCGCTCTCGCCGCCCACCATACGGTGCCGCCATCCGCCCGCGGCTGGCGGACCCCGGCGCCTGGACTCGCACGGCGTCACGCGCGATCGAGCGCACGAGGTTGCGGCCCCTTGGCCCGGCGCGAGCCGCGGACGAGAGAGCGCGAGGGAGAGACCACGGCGTCTGAGTGGTCTTTCCCTCGCATGGGGTGCAGGGGCGTAGCCCCGCGCTCGGCTCGCCGCGCAATCCGACGACAGCGCGTACAGCACGTGGTCTTCCGGTCGCGCTTGTGGCCCGGCATCGGGACAGCTGCGACACAATCGGCGTGAGGGGCGGTGGATCTACGGGCGACGGATCGCCACGGTCGAACCGGTGTTTGGCAACATTCAGAACAAGGAGCTACGCCGCTTCACGTTGCGGGGGAAGCGGAAAGTGGACACGCAGTGGAAACTCTTCACGCTGGTGCACAACATCGAGAAGATCGCGAACTACGCCGCGGCATGAACCCGGAGCAGACCTGGGTCACGATGTTTCAGAGGTCCCCACTCACCCCGAACGGACCGTAGGATGAGATCCGCTCTACCACGGACGCCGCGAGAGCCGTTTGCCAACCGCTACCGAGTTTTTCTACAAGCTCGTTAGGCCGCGCGACGGGAACGTTTGGAAGCGCCGATGCACTCCAACCGATCGAGAGTGTCCGGGAAGCGACGCACGAGCAGGATGAGCGCAGCAGCCTGTTCGTTGGGCTTGCTCCGGCCCTGTTCCCATCGCTCCAGGGTACGCGGATTGATGCGTAGCTTCCGCGCGAACACGCCTTGCGACATCTTGAGCCGTTCTCTGGTGTCGCGCACCAATGTCCCTGTCACCCGCAGGAGAGGCGGTGCGGCCAACCCGTGGGTGCGGAGTGTGAGCTTGCCCTCGCAGTGGGCCCGCATGGCGTGCACACCCTCGACTAGTTCGCCGAAGAGATCGCGCCGCTTGGGTTTCATCGGATCACCTTGTCCTTTTCCGAGGCGCCTGCCGCCGCGCCAGGCGCGCCTGCCGTTCTACGTTGATGGCGGCCTTGAGGGTACGCTTCTGGGCGGGCGTGAGGTCCTTGAGTTCGTCTTTTCCAAAGAGCGTCATAAACCAAATCTGCGCGTCTTCGATGAAGTGGTGACAAGCTCGACGCGGCGCCGCAGCAGGTGCTAGTGACCGTCAGTCTGCCTGCGCGCGCTGAAACGCTGGCCGAGTGGCGAGGCGGCCGACATAGGCTTCGAGCACCGGGTGACCGCTCAATATGCCCATCATCTGCGCCCAGCCCAAGGTTGAACCGACCATCACATCGGCGACGGAGAACTGGTCACCCAGGATGAAGCTCTTGCCAGCGAGCGCCTGTTCGAGGACCTGTGCGACCTGTGCGAACTTGGTGCGGCCCGCCTCGGCGGCTGCGGCCGAACGTTGGGCCTCCGGCAGCATCACCGTGTGGAGCACGACCTCGATCACGGGTGGCTCGAGCGTGGCCATGGTGTAGAACATCCACTGGTAGTAGAGCCCCCGCGCCGGTGTGCCGACGGCGGGTGCCATGTGCTTCTCGGGAAACTTGTCGGCCAAGTAGGCGCAGATCGCCGCCGACTCAAACAGTGTCAGGTCGCCATCAACCAAGGCTGGCACCGCGCCGTGAGGATGGATCTTCATGTACTCCGGCGATTTGTGTTCGCCCTTGCTCATGTCGAGTCGCACCAGGGTGTAGGGCGCGCCGATTTCCTCCAGCAGCCAGCGGGGTCTGACCGAACGTGTTTGCGCGGCATGGTACAGCTTCATCGTTGTCTCCTTTCGATTGGGTGGTGCGGCTGCTGTATGCTGATCAAGTTCGTATGCTAAGTCCAGTGGGCTGCGCCCAGCGTCGGTTTGACGGGACCGCTCCCCGTTGGGTCGCTTGGGGCGGCTTCGAATGGGACTTGACTAAAATGCACCGAGTTTCATGCCTCAAGCCCTCTATTGGGAGAAGGAAGCGCTGACAGTGGTTGCCCGAGACGACACAACACGATCAACACATCGCCCACGCCCGGCGCCGTCCCCGATACGCCGCGAGTTGGCAGCCATCGGACGGCACCCGCGGAAGCGGCTCGGACAGCACTTTCTTGCTGACCCGCAGGTGGCGCGGCGCATCGTCGATCTGGCCGGCCTGTGCGCCACCGACCGCGTGATCGAGATCGGCCCGGGTCTCGGCGCCCTCTCTGATCTGCTGGTGGAACGCGCCGGCGAGGCCTGGCTCATCGAAGTGGACCGGGACCTCGCCGAACGGCTGCGCTTGAAGTACGCGGCGTCCCTGCCGCAGGTGCACGTCGTCGAAGCCGATGCCTTGGCGGTCGACTTTGCCGCGTTGCTGGGTCCTGGCGCAGCGGCGGTGGTCGTCGCCAATCTCCCGTACAACATTGCGACAGCGGTGCTGGCCGCACTGTTGGCGCAGCCGGAATGTTTCTCGCGTATGGTGCTGATGCTGCAACGCGAGGTCGTGGAGCGCCTCGTGGCGCGCCCCGGCGGCAAAATCTACGGTGCCTTGTCGGTCCTCACCCAGTTCTCGGCGCGCGTGCGGCCAGCGATGCGCGTGGAACCCGGGGCCTTCGTGCCGCGCCCCAAGGTGGAATCGGACGTCGTCATCGTCGAGCCGTACCGGCAGCCACCGGTGCCGGTTACAGACCCAGCGCTGTTCAGGCGTCTGGTCAAAGCGGCGTTCAGCCAGCGCCGCAAGCAGGTGGCAAACAGCTTGCGCGCGTTGTGCGGCGACGCCGTGGAGATCCTTCGCCAGGTGAACATCGATCCCATGCGTCGGCCCGAAACCATGAGCCTGGCGGAGTTCGCAGCGCTGGCGAATGTGCTGGCCCGCGGCAACACAGCGGTCGGTCCGGTTCCTCTCCTTCCCGGAGAAGATGAAGGTGAGGGGATGTCGTGAAGGCTTCGACCTCTTGCCTGCCGCAGCCCGACACCGCCCGGGGCGATGCCCCGGGCTCACGAATGGCCGCCCCGTTGGGGCTGCTGTTCTCCGCCAGTTGGACTGCTTTGGTATCAGCCCTGAAAGGGCGGCAAGCCATGAGCCCAGGGCAACGCCCCATATGCGGTCACCTAACCTGGGAGTCTGCCTGTTTGAACGGAACAATATCCTGTACGCCGAAGGCGTTTCGCACCATAGCCCAGGGTTGCCGCGTTTTTTCAGCGGCTACCCTGGGCGACTGGAGTGCATGCTCGCAGCCGCCTACGCCCGGGGTAGCCACAAGAAGGCAACCCCGGGCTACGATGCACAACACCTTCGGTGTAAGAACCGCTGCCGGCCAATCATTCCAGATGCATAGGTTAACGCATATGGGGCAACGCCCTGGGCGACGGACGGCGCATGTTCATGGGCAGCCCTTCGACGTTGCTCAGGACATGCCTGTCGAAGGGTCTGTCTCCCGTTTATCGACAGTTCCGGAGGGAGAGGGCAATGCACGCGTCCTCTCCTCTTCACATGCCCGAGCTTCCTGAGGTCGAAACGATTCGCCGTTCGCTCCGCCCGCTCATCGGCCAGCGGATCAAGGCGGTGGAGGTGGTGGAGCCGCGGCTGCGGCGACGCATTGCTGACGATTTTGGTCGCCAGCTGATCAACCAGACAATCGAAGCGATCGAGCGGCGGGGCAAGTATCTGCTGCTCCACCTGTCGGGGGGCGCGTGTCTGCTTGCCCACCTCGGTATGACCGGGGCGCTCTTGCTGCAGCCGTTGGGGACGCCACGGCAGCCGCACGATCACGTGCGCTTCCAACTCTCGGCTGGCCTGCAACTCTCGTATAACGATCCGCGCCGCTTCGGCCTCTTACAGGTCGGTCGGGAAGATGAGTTTGCCGAGTTGGCACACATCGGGCCCGATCCGCTGTCCGACGCCTTTTCCGTTTCGCAGCTCGTGGCGCTAGCGCGTGGCCGTAAGCGTCCGGTGAAGAATCTGCTGATGGATCAGCGCGCGCTCGGAGGGATCGGGAACATCTACGCTAACGAGATCCTCTTTCGCGCCTACATTCGACCCGGCCGCCAGGCCAGGCGGCTCTCACTTCGCGACCTCACGGCATTGTTGAGGGCAACGCGCACGGTGTTGCATGCCGCCATTCGCCATGGCGGCAGCTCGATTTCTGATTACCGTGACGGCCAGGGCAGGGCAGGCTACTTTCAGCTGCGCCTCCGCGTCTACGATCGGGCTGGCAAGCCGTGTCCGCGGTGTCGAACGCCCATCCGCCGCACGGTCCATGCCGGTCGCAGCAGCTTCTACTGCCCGCAGTGCCAAACGTAGGGGCGCAGCATGCTGCGCCCGGCTCAAGCGCAGCATGCTGCGTCCCTACCGCACCACGAGAACGGGGCAGTGGGCGTGGCGGATGACCCGCTCGGCGGTACTACCCAGGATCAAGTGTCTCAACCCGGTGCGTCCGTGCGTCGAGATCACGATGAGGTCTGCCTGCTGCTCCCGCGCGGTGCGAATGATCTCCTCCGCAGGCATCCCGTGTGCCACCACCACTTGGTGCGGCACCGCAGCCAAGGGGCCGTTCTTCGGTGTGCGGTCCAGGATCGCCTCACGCGCATCGTTTTCGGCGCGGATTCGGAGCTCGGGTGTGAGCAGGTCTGTCGGGTAATAGTGGGCGTAGAGGGGGTTGGGGGCGACGATGACTTCGAGGACATGCAACAGCAGCACTTCCGCGCCGTGATCCGCGGCCATGCGAAAGGCGTGGCTGATGGCGTGATCCCCGGCTTCGGAGAAGTCCGTGGTCACAAGAATACGTTTGAAATTCTCTTCCATGATCTGCTCCTGATTCCTCAGCGCGTGCTTTGTCAGCCTGTCATGTTTACCCCGGTGCAGACCGCCACACTTGGTGACTATCGTAGCACCCTCCTGAGAAGCGAGGAACACACCTGTGCCCGTCAGATCTTCCATCAGTTCCCTGCCGCGAACACCGTCAGGCTTTCCTTTTCGCCTGGGCTCCCGACCTGGTAGGTTCCGCCGGTGCAACCCGTAACGGATGTCAGGGAAATTCCGCGCCCCGAATACCCGCGCCCACTTTCACCTGACCAAGAGCCTCGACGGAACCCGCCTCGTGATCGCCAACGATGGCTGGCAGTATTTTCTAGGTGACGTCTGGGGCATCCACAGCTATGTAGCGGACGGTATCACGCTGTCGCAGCATTTGAGCGCTGTGCTCGCGGAGCCGACGACGGAAGTCGCTCCGGGCCGGCAAGCAGCCTTGCCGGGTGTGAACGTTGTGGATGTGCCCGTCATGCTCACCGAGTGTGGCGGACTGGCGCTGCGTGACAACGAGCGGTCCGTGGCCGGCCAGCCGATCGTCCCGCTGAGCATGGTCGTGGAGCTCCACAGCGCCGTGGCCGACCGTCTGGATGACGGCCAGGAGATCGCGTTGGCCAACGAGAACGCGCGTTGGACGCTGTCGAATATTTTGCACGGCGAACAGGTGGCCCTCAGTCTCTCCACCAGCCTCTGCGAGATGTTCATCGATCCGGGCGCACAGGAGTATGCCCCCAATCAGGCCCGTGAAGAAGCTGAGCGCGTAGGCTTCTACCGCGCCCGTTGCGACCTACGCTACACTTACGCGAGGGAGTGTCCGCCGTCTACGTACAGGGTCGTGCCGGTGATGTAGCTGGTGGCCTCCGAGGCGAGAAACACGGCCGCACCTTCAATCTCGGTGGTCCCGCCGAGGCGCCCGATCGGGAGGTTGGCGATGAGCTTGCGGCCCGCTTCGGTGGTGAAAAACTCTTCATTCATTGGCGTGAGGAAATACCCGGGGCACAGCGCATTCACCTGGATGTTGTGCCGCATCCACTCCAGCGCCAGCGTCCGGGTGAGTTGGACCACCGCCGCCTTGCTGGCGGCATAGGCGCCCATGTAGCGCGCTACCCGCGACGCCAGCACCGAGGCGACGTTGATCACCTTCCCCCGTCGCCTGCCGATCATGTGGGGCCCGACGTATTTGCAGCACAACATCGGGCCGCGCAGGTTGACATCGAGGACGTGATCCCAATACTCCGCGTCCATTTCGACGATGGCGCCCACGCCTTCTATGCCGGCATTGTTGACCAGGATGTCGATGTGTCCGAAGTGATCGACAACCTCCTGCACCATGATACGAATGCTGCCCTCATCGCTCATGTCGCTGCGCAGGCTCAGGACCTGATGTCCGTGCTCGCGTAGCTCTACCGCCACCATTTCCAGATCCGCCGGCGTCCGACTGGTGATCACCACGTCGGCCCCGGCGCGTGCCAGCCCGGCCGCGATGGCGCGTCCCAAGCCTTTGCTGCCACCGGTGACGACGGCGACCTTTCCGCTCAGATCGAACCAGGGGGCTGACATCGGGCGGTATCTTACGCTGCGGAAGGACCGGCTGCCAGAGCTGTACGAGAAAGGACCAGATCCTCAAACGGCCCCGTTGCCCCTGGCCGCGACAGAAATAGCCGAATGACCACTCTTGAACAGTAGTTTTGTACGACAGGCCTCATTGAACCGTAAAAGTCACCACCCGGACGCCGAGAATGCGCTGTGGCACCGTTGTTGCAGTTCTGCGCCCCCAAATGATCCGAGCACCGGAGTGGTTCACGACCAACATCTGGCCTGCAGTTTCGCCGCCAGATCGAAGCTGCTCGAGCGGGCATACCGTTCCGACGGCCACGATCGCGGCGAGGGCTGCATCCCCGGCACCGGCTGCGGTCGAGGTGCCCGAGTTCATCGACGGTGAGGCTACGCATGGGGACCGGCGTCGCACGTTTCTGCTGGTGCGTTACGTCCTCATCATTGCGGTCAGCGCCTTGGCGATCTTCAATGTCCGCGAAGCACTGGCATCGAGCCAGATACTCCTCATCGTGGTGGCGCTGTTGTCGAATGCCGCTTTGAGCCGCGTCAATACGGCGCACTTTTTCCGTTGGTGGGTACAGGGGCCGGTGGTGCTTGTCGACACGGTGTGGATTGCCGTCGTGTTGCTGTCCACTGGTTTCCAGCAGCAGTTCTTCCTGTTTTACTTCATTGAGCTGTTTTTGGCGGCCATTGGCGAGAGCTTGGGGCTGCTGGCGCTGGGGGCCGTGATCCTCGGGACGGCCAGCATTACCATTGGTAACGAAGGTGTGCTGACGGCGGCCACGCTGATCCGTGTCCCGTTCTTCTTTGCGACGGCGGTTTTCTACGGGTACGTCCTCGACCTGACCAAGCAGCAGCGGCGGCTCACGCTCCAGCGCGCAGCCTGGGCGAAGCAGCTGGAGACCGAGGTCCACAGACGCACGCGTGAGTTGGAACGACAGAGCGTCGAGCTCCGCAGGATGTACGACGAAGTGTGCGCCGCCGAGCGGTTGAAGGCGGACTTCGTCGCCAACATGTCGCACGAGCTCCGCACCCCGGTTCACATCATCATGGGATACACGGACCTGGCGTTGGAAGATCCGCATCTGCCGGCGGACGGAGAGCTGCGGACGTACCTGCGGCGGATCGCTGGCCGCGCCCACGGCCTGCGGCAGTTGATCGAAAATGTCCTTGACTACGCCAATCTCGAACGGGGCCGGGTCGCGGTGTCGCCGCGTCGCTTTCCCCTCGATACGTTGCTGGGAGACCTGCGTGCCTTTTGCGATGACATCCCGCGTCCGCAGGACGTCGCCGTGCGGCTGGCGAGTGCGCCGGAGATCGAGGTCACGACCGACTACGACCGCTTGCTGTCCGTACTCAGCCATCTCCTGCTGAATGCGACGAAGTTTACCCCGGCTGGGGAGATCGGGCTGACCGTGCGTGAAGCGCGTGACCAAATCGAGCTTTCCGTTTGCGATACGGGCATTGGCATCCCCCCGCAAGAGATCAACCACATCTTCGAGCCGTTCCGCCAGGCTGACGGCTCCTCCACGCGCCTCTTCGGCGGGGTGGGGCTCGGCTTGGCCATTGTGTCGCGCAACCTCAAGTTGTTGGACGGTCGGATCGAGGTGGAAAGCGAAATCGGCAAGGGGTCCAGGTTTCGGGTGTGTATCCCTCGCAGCATTGCTGGTGGTGGCGCGAGGGCGTGATCATGCTACACGAGGCGAGATGCTTTTGCCGATCCAACAGCGCAGACGCGACGCGCGCGGCCCTCGCGTGGCTTGTTATCAGTGCTTCAAGCCACAGGTCACGTGCATCTGCGCTTCGATCGAGCCAGTCGCGAACCAGACCGGCATCATCATCCTCCAGCACCCGCGCGAACGCTTCCATGCCATCGGCTCGGTGCGCATCGCGCAGTTGGCGCTAGCCAAGATTCACGTCGAACCATGCACGCCGTGGGCGGACGGCTCCGGCTTGCGCGCGCAGCTACCAGCACTGACGGCGTTGCTGTATCCGGCGGCCGGCGCGCGCGAGCTGACGACATTGCCCATCGAGGAGCGGCCGCGGCATCTGGTGATCCTCGACGGCACGTGGTTTCACGCCAAGAAGATCTACGACGCGCATCAGTGGCTGCGCGACCTGCCGCATGTGAGCCTGACGCCGAGCGAACCCAGCCGCTACCGCGTCCGTCGTCAGCCCAAGGAGCGCTGCCTCGCGACGGTCGAAGCGATCGTGTGCGCGCTGCGTTTCCTCGAGCCGCAGACTCGCGGTCTTGACGGTCTTCTCCGCAGTTTTGCGGCGATGGTCGACCAGCAAGCTGCGTACACTACCGCCGCGACGCGGCGCGCGAGGTGATGGATGATCCGGGGCCGCGGATACGAGCCGGACGGCCCCAAGCAGGCGGCCGGCCGCGCTTGCGCTCGCCTCTGCTTCGGGCTGTACTGCTGTAGCCATGCGATTCGAGAAGGTCACACGCGCATCGGCATCAGCGGCGGCGTTCGCCACGCTGCTGCTGATGCCGGGATGCATCGCGCCGCCCCACTTGGGCAAGGACGAGGGCCGGGCGGCGGTCGTCTGGCAGCATGAGGGCCGCGGTTCGCCCGATGCGCCGGCCTCGGCTGCGCCCGCCGAGAAGAACAGCGAGCGCGAGCTGCTGGCCGAACTCGACGTAGCAGAACGGAAGGGTGCCGACGAGCTCACTTTGGCCGCTACCCTCTACCGCCTCGCCATCCTGCGCCGGCAGCAGGGCGAGTTTGCCGAGGCCGAGCGGTTGTACCGGCGGGCGCTGGAGATTCGCGAGCGAACACAAGGGCCGAACCATCCCGAGGTGGCGGCGATCCTCAACAACCTCGGCGGTGTCGAAGCGGCGCAGGGACACTACGGCGCCGCACAACCCCTGCTCGAGCGCGCCTTGACCATTCGGCAGACGGCGCTGGGCAGCGAGCACGTGCTGACGGCGCAGAGCATGAACAACCTCGCCTTGCTCTACGCCGCAGAGGGCAACGCCGCCGCCGCCGAGCCGCTCTACCGGCACGCCCTGTCCATCCTCGAGAAGACGGACGGGTCCCAGAAGGGCGAGCTTGAGCGACTGCTGGACAACTACGCTGCCCTGCTCCACGACACGGGACGCGACACCGAGGCCGAGAGGCTAGAGACGCGGGCGCGCGCCATTCGCGCCGCTGGAGGATAGGTTCCACGCATGGACGTCATCCGCCTGATCGTTTACTCCGACTATCTCTGACCCTGGTGTTACAACGCGGCCGTGCGCTTGCGTCGCATCGAGGAAGAGTTCGGTGATCGCGTCCGGGTCGAGTGGCGTAGTTTCTTACTGCGCCCGCGGCCAGACCCGAGCCGGACTTTGGAGAAGTTCCGCGCCTACACGCAGTCATGGTTGCGCCCGGCGGCGGATCCCGATGGCGGGACCTTCCGCGTGTGGCAAAGCGATGAGGGACCGCCGTCCCACAGCATCCCGCCGCACCTGGTTGCCAAGGCCGCCGCGACACTCGGCCGCGAGGCGTTCGAGAGAATGCACGAGTGCTTGTTGCACGCGTATTTTGCCGAGAATCGTGACATCACCAACAGTGACACGCTCGCGACGCTATGGCACGAAGCGGGCTTGCCGGATACCGAGCTCGCCCGCAGCGCCGATCCGGCGCTCTTGCAGCAAACGCTCGCCGAGCACAACGAAGCCATCGAGATCGGCGTCACCGGCGTGCCCGCCGCGTGCATGGAGGGCAATGAGGCCATCATCGTCGGCGCCCAGCCGTTGGAGATCTATCGCCGCTGGGTGCAGCGCAAGCTGGTCGGGTCTTTACCGTCTTCCGGTTGAGCCGAATCGCTTGTACGCACTGCCACGTCCTTCACGGGCTTTGCCGAAGAAATCGGGCGAGTGAGGGCACGCCCGATTTCTTCGGCAAAGTCGCACGACGTTGAAGGCTCAGAGAAAGCTGATTGCTGACAGCTTGGGACACTGCCGACCGTTGCCGTCTTGTTGACACGCCGATCACCGGTGATCCGCCAGGCGCGCCGAGATCGGTACCGCCTCCTCTTCATTCACGCGCGTGACCGAGTTGTCTTGCCGAAGTCGGCCAATATAGCTATCTTGGCGTTGTGAAGCAGGCCAAGATATCCGAGGTGAAGAACCATCTGAGCCGGTACCTGGCGCTGGTGCGCAAGGGCGAAGTGATTCGTATTCTCGATCGCGATGTTCCCGTGGCTCACATCATTCCCATTACCGACGGATCGCACGGGCGCCGGGTCGGTACCGAAGCGTTGGCGGAGATGGAACGCAAGGGTCTCATCCGCCGCGGGACCGGCGTCATCGACCGGAGCCTCCTCGCTACCGACCCACCCGGAAAACCGTGTGGCGTTTTGGAGGCGCTGCTGGACGAGCGGAAGGCGCGGTGAGGTTCTGGGATTCCTCGGCGATCGTGCCGCTGGTCTGCGCCGAGGGCAGCAGCCGCGCGTGCCGAGCGTGGTTGCGCCAAGACCCCGTCGTGCTGGTGTGGGCGCTGGCGGCCACCGAAGTGATCTCGGCCCTGGCGCGAAAACGCCGAGAGGGGCAACTCGACCAACAACGGTTTGCAGTGGCGAAGCAGCGGCTGGCGAAGCTGGAACAAGCGTGGAACGAGGTCATTCGCCTTGAGGCCGTGCGCTCCCGGGCGCGACGGTTGATCGAGGTACATCCGCTGCGCGCGGCCGATGCGCTTCACTTGGCGGCCGCCCTCGTAGCGGTGGAGGAGCGCACGGCGTCGATCGAATTCGTAACCTTCGACGAACGCCTGGCGCGCGCGGCTGAGAAGGAAGGCTTCAGCGTCCTCGCAGGGTGAGAGGGTGACCACCGTATAGCCGCGGTGCCATTGACGACGTCGAGCGTCCCGCCGCGCCGTTCGACGGCGGGTCGCCTCAATGGTGGACGCACGCGGCCGAGGCTGCCTTGATTCTGTGCCGCAACTAGGCTTTGAGAGGCGCATGACCTACGACCCGTTTGCTCGCGGCCCGTTTCCCGTCGGCGTCCGTACCGTTCAGCTGACCGAC
>DASVHW010000376.1 GCA_036382395.1 Candidatus Binatia bacterium
ACCGCGCCCGCGGCATGAGCCTGGGCCAGTTGGCCAAGGCCTACAAGATCTCCCGCACCACAGTTCGCCGCGTCCTCGCCCCTGCGCTTAAAGGGGTGCCGCAGGCGGAACCGCAAACCCAAGAAAACAGGCGGCCGCCAACGGCCGCCTGAGCTGTATTAAAAGGTGTGGGTTAAGGTACCCGGCCGGCTGCCCGTCAGCCCTTATCCGGGCCAGGTGGATTGTTTCGGAGTGGTCCGTCATCCGAGAAACTGTCGCGTTTTGCGGGGAAGGCTAGTTCGCGCTCGACACAAAACACTAATAATGATACAACGTAATAGACTAGTACTTAGACAACATCATACACTAGTCAATGCACAACACATTGAACTAGTTGAAGGATAGGCTCGATGGCGCAACCCTCGGAAAAATTGGCCCAGTCCCTGGAAATCCTCTATGCGTTGCAGAACGCCAACGGCGCAGCTGCCATACGGGCGAGAGACATGACGCGCACTCACCGGGAGCGTCTTCTCGCAAGCGGGTTTCTGCGGGAGGTGATAAAAGGATGGTACATTCCCAGCCGTCCGGACGAAGCCAGGGGAGAAAGCACGGCGTGGTACGCTTCGTTTTGGCGGTTCTCTGCTGTCTATCTGGAAACGCGATTCGGCCGGAACTGGTGTCTATCTCCGGAGCAGTCGCTGTCTCTGCACGGGGGGAACTGGACTGTCCCCCGGCAGCTCGTCGCCCGATCACCGAAGGGCCGGAACAACGTGACCCAACTCCCGCACGGGACTTCTTTGTTGGATCTGCACGCCGCATTGCCTCAACCGGCTGACCGAGAGGAAAAGGAAGGACTACGTATTTTTTCGCTCGAATCGGCCCTGATCGAGTGCTCTCCCCAATACTTTTCGAGCCATGCGACTGACGTGCGCGCGGCGCTGGCGATGGTCCGCGACGCTTCCGGCCTGCTTGCCAAGCTTCTGGAGGGGGGGCACAGCACGATCGCCGGCCGTCTGGCCGGCGCCTTCCGCAACAGCGGGCGCGACCGCATCGCGGATGAGATTACGAAGACGATGTCGGCCGCAGGGTATAACGTGCGTGAAGCCGATCCATTCACGGATGTCACGCCCATCCTTCTTCCGATGCGCGAAACATCTCCTTATGTGAGCCGCATAAGACTGCTATGGCAAAAGATGAGGGGACCCGTCATTGAGCGGTTCCCAAAGGCGCCGGGACTGCCGCGTAATGTCGGTGCGTATATGAAGCGCGTCGAGGAAGCGTATGTGACCGATGCCTATCATTCCCTGTCAATCGAAGGGTATCGCGTCACTACTGACATGATTCGGCGCGTCCGCAGCGGCACGTGGAATCCGGAAGAAAACGAACAGGACCGTGAGCAGCGAAATGCCATGGCGGCAAGCGGATACTGGCAGGCGTATCAGGCAGTGCAGAAAAGCATCAGCAGGGTCCTGAAGGACGAAAATCCGGGTCTAGTTGCAGAAGAAGATCACCGGACGTGGTATCGGGAGATGTTTGCTCCGAGCGTCACCGCCGGTCTGCTAAAGCCCGCCGACCTGGCCGGTTATCGCACGGGTCAAGTTTACATTCGTCAGTCCATGCATGTGCCTCTGAACCGCGACGCGGTGAGGGATACCATGCCTGTTTTTTTCAATCTGTTGCACGAAGAGAAAGATCCGGCAGTACGAGTTGTACTCGGGCATTTTGTATTCGTGTACATCCACCCCTATATGGACGGGAACGGGCGCGTGGGGCGGTTTTTGATGAATGTGATGATGGCGTCGGGCGGTTATCCTTGGACCGTTGTACCGGTCGAGGAACGCAAGACTTACATGGAGGCTCTCGAAAGAGCGAGTGTGGGCGAGGACATCGGGCCGTTCAGGGATTTCCTGGCGCGTCTGGTGAAAAAGCGACTTGCTGGAGCGCCTCTGCCTGCTGTGCCAGATACCTCGAAGTGATCAATCGGATATGGAAGAGGATAAGGGCTGACGGGCAGCCGGCCGGGTACCTTAACCCACACCTTAAGGCGCAGCTCAGGCGGCCGTTTCCGGCCGCCTGTTTTCTTGGGTTTGCGGTTCCGCCTGCGGCACCCCTTTAGGCGCAAGGGCGAGAACGCGGCGGACGGTGGTGCGGCTGATGTGGTAAGCCTGGGCCAGCTGGCCAAGGCTCATGCCCCGGGCGCGGTCACGGCGGATCGCCACGTGATCCAGATCGAGCGGGCGGCGGCCGATATGACGGCCTTCCAGGCGGGCGCGCCGCATGCCGGTTTTCACCCTTTCCACGATCAGCGACCTTTCCAACTCGGCGATCGCTGCCACGATGATCATGAGGGCCCTGCCCAACGCCCCCTGCGTGTCGATGTTTTCCCTATAAGAGACGTAGGCGATGCCGAGGTGGTCCAGTTCGGAGAGCACTTCGACGAAGTGCTTCACGCTGCGGGCGAGCCTATCGGAGGCCCACACCATCACGACTGCAAAGCGAGCGTGGCGAGCGTCCGACAGCATCCGATCCAGGGCCGGGCGGCGCGCTCGCGCGCCGCTGTAGCCGACATCGATGTACTCCTCGACGACCTCGAAGCCGCGCTGCGCCGCCAGCTGGCGGACGTCATACAGCTGGCTCTCGGCGTTTTGGTCGACAGTCGAGACGCGGCCATAGATGGCGGCCTTCATTGCAGCAGCTCCAAGCCGGCTTCCTCCAGGTGTTCCAGTTCGCAGATCCGCAGGTGCAGGCCCAGCACCTGCCCCCAGCGCGGCGCGTCCGACAGCACCTCCTCGATCCACAGGTCCTGGTAGCCGTCTGCCATGGCCTCGAAGCTGGCCCGCAGCTCTTCGATCGTCGGCGGCGCCGTCCGGCCCCGCACCGTCTTCTTCTTCATCGTCGGTCCTTCTTATGTAGGCTGGGTGGGCGATGCTGAAGATAAGCCTCGATCAGCTCGACGAGGATGTCGCTCATGTTCTTGTCCTCGTCCAGGGCCATCTGCTTCAGTTTCTTGTGCAGCTTCTTGTCCAGGTTGAAGGTCAGCCGGGTGTATCCCTCCGGCACCTGTGCGGAGATCGGCATGGCGTGCTCACCTCCTCGGTGACAGCGGTGAGCATAACTGGCCGATGCGATGCCAAGTAAGTGGGCACGGTGGCACCGTCCTTTAGGCTGCTGCCGACAGTACGTGCTCAGCCAGCAGCTCGGGGTGGAAGAGCAGTTGACGGACGGCCCAGGCCGCGAGTTCCTCTGGTTCCAGCCCGAGTACTTCGGCGAGCGACCAAGCCTGTGACGGCGACGGGATCCAGCGGCCTTCCTCGAGCCGGCGGATCTCACGGGCGGTGGTCCCGCACAGCTGGCCCAACTCGATGACCGAGAGGTTACGATGGCGGCGACGCTCAGCCAGGATGAGGCCGAGGGCGGCGGGCGAGGAGACGGAGTAGTAGCGCATATATACATATATATGCTAACATTCCGCCGTTGTCAAACCTCACCCGCCACCGTCGACCAGATCGACGACATCCCGCTGTCGGAAGTGCAGAGCTTCAAGGAGCCCGCCCTCCCCTGGTACTCCGACCAGGCCCTGCCCTTCGAGATCACCGTCGTCGCCGCCAACGAGTACGGCGCCGCCGCCTCGGCCAAGCTGTTCGGGGTCGAGATCCTCAACGAGGGCTGGGGCATGTCGATCGACGACTCGGTCAAC
>DASVHW010000377.1 GCA_036382395.1 Candidatus Binatia bacterium
CACGGCCTGCACCGCGGCCCAGTCGGACAAGTCGAGCGCGATCAGTCGCACGCGCGTGGTGGCGCCGAGGATGACGGCTGCCGCACTGACCGCTTCGTAGAACCGTGGGCCCTGGAACGGCACAACCTCAGGTACTACGACGATGTGTTCCGATACCCACAAGAAATCGAAGCCGAGTTCTTCAGCCTTCCGCGCGAAGCGTATGGTGTCGGCGGCGGTGACCTGTGCTTCCCACGGGCTGGTGATGGATGGATAGAGAAAATTTGCGGGGACGCGGATCGCAAACTTCATGGCCGAACCTTTCACATGAACTTACCGCCGAGAGCGCAAACGCAGCAGGAGTTACCCAGCAAACGTGTAGCCGGTCTCCGAATCTGCATCAAGGACAAATTTTAGATATATCAGATCTCACTAGTGTCCGGTTAAAAGGTGAACAAATTCAATTGATTGTCGGTTGGTGGTGGATCTGTTTGGGATCGAGTGGGCTGCAAGGCGCATGAAAGCTGGTTTTTCTCGAAAACCGAGACCGACAAGATCTGTAGCAATGTGTAGAGCGAGGCATCGAGGTGAAGCTCCTTCTTGACGATGGCAATCAGCACGTAGGTGGAGACGGCGCACCAGATTTGCGTCTTCACGGCGTTCTCGCTTGTGCCCAAGAATCGCTTGATGCGCAGATGCTGCTTGATCCACTTGAAGAACAGCTCGACCTGCCAGCGACTCTTGTACAGGGCGGCGATCGTCAACGCGGGCAACGTCGTGTTGTTGGTCAGGAAGACGAGCGTCTTGCCCGACTCGGGGTCGTTGAAGCGCACCCGCCGCAGGTGCTCCGGATAGTCCTTGCGGGAGTAGTGCCCATTGAGCGCAATCATCTGATCGCAGATCACGCCCGTGTCGCGGTCGGTGGGGGCCGAGTACACCCGTCTGGCGTTGAGGTTGCGCTTGCCCCGCGTGACAAAGAAGGCGGCGGCCTGGTGCAGCCGGAAGAGCCTGCGGAAGTCCACATAGCCTCTGTCCATCACGTAGAAGGCGCCCGCCTCGATGGACAGGATGTCGAGCACGTTGACGTCGTGCACCTTGCCGTTGCTGATGTGGATGAATGCCGGGATGGCGCCACGCAAGTCCAGCAACGTGTGCAGCTTGATGGCCGCCTTCGTCGAGCGAAACGGCGCCCACTCGAACAAGCTCAGACACAGATCGATGGTGGTGGCGTCCAAGGCATAAATGCTGGCGTCGAGTGCCAGCACCGACGGGTCGTTGGCGTACAGCGCGCGCACGATCAAGCGCTGAGCCAGCGCGTGATAGATGCGCCAGTCGCGAAGGTTGAGTGCATCGGCCAACGTAGAGCGAGCAGGCGATCCCTTCAGCCCCATGTGAAACAGCTTGGATTGATTGGCCGCAAGACAGGTTTCGATGTCGCGTAAGGACTCCCGCCACGTCAACGAAATTCAAATCGCGGACACCCATAAATCGCTCAGCACCCGTGTCGGCATTGGCTTTGCGGCCGGATGGCTTCAATTGAACCGGACACTAGTGACCCCTTCTCCTTTCTGCGAGCCTGTACCGGCGAAGCCTAAAACCCGAACGCGATGCCGACGAGCACCGTCTGCGCGTCGTTCTCGTATGCGCGCGCCGGAAGGAAATTGGTTACCGTGGCGAGACTCTTACCGCTGTCGGTGCGCGTGTACTCATACGCGAGCTGGAAGACGACCAGCGGCACGGGGCGATACGCGAGGCCGACGCTGATGCGGTCAACGCGGCGGTTGCTGGTCGTGACGGCTTTGCCAATGTCGATCTCTTCGATGAGATCGTCGAGCCACGCCTGCTCGGGGCGTAGCACCGCAATGAGCTGTGGATTGCTGAAGCTGCGGCCGAGAAACGTCTCGTTCAAGAACGCCGGCCAGAAGCGATAGCGCGCTTCGACCCAGTATCCATACCTGTTGCGTGCGAGATTCGCGAGCGTAAACGCGGCCGTGCTGGCTTCGGGAGCCATCGCGTGCACGGTGTCGGCCAGCTCCTTCGCGACTGTGTGCGTCCCATCAAAGCGCGTGAGAACGAACTCGCCTTCCAGCTCGAACGGTCCGCGACCGGTGCGCCCGTCGGCGCTCAACGCCCACAAGTCCTGCTTGCCGAGAAAGTCGGGCGTGTACTGGCCATAGTACCATGAGCCGGCCAACTCGTGACCCAGTGCAGGGCTGTAGGCGACGCGCCCGGCGATGGCTTTCGAGTCCTTCACGTCGGAGGCGAAGCCGCCGGTCGATGGGCTGAGCTTCACCTCGGTGACGGCCTTCCCATCTTTGACGACTTGCTCGAACTCACTGTCTAGTGCGACGCCATTCATCACGTACACCTGATACCCGAGTTCACCTTGGTCGCTGACGTTGATGTCGCCGAGAAAACCGAGGCCGATTTCGTCCCACGCCGCCGTCGTCGGCAGCACCGGCACGCCGCGGTCGATCAGCGAGCGGCGCGGCAAATCCCAGCGGTTGTCGTCGTGATTGAGGTTGAAGCGGCCAAGCGGGACCAGAATGCCGCCGCCGCGGAACTTGAGCCAATCCTCGATGTCGTACTGCATCCACGCCTGTTCCAGCGAAATTTCGGAGTGATTCGTGGCTTCGATTCCCTGCTCGGTGGCCGAGGGGCCGAAGCTCTTCTCGATTTCCAACTTGCGAAAGCGCTCGAACTCCAACTCGACGTAGCTGCGCAAGTGCGGCGCGATGTTGGCGTCGGCGGTCAGCACGAGGCGGCGGAACACGAAGCTCGTCTTCTGATCCTTGAGATCTGAGCCTTCGAAGCGAAACGATCCGTATCCGCCCAGTTTCACCCGGTCGGTCAACTCGCGCAGCGAAGACGCCTCAGTGACCGGCTTGGCTGCTTGCTCCTTTGCGCGCTGCTCCGCTTGGGCCTTTTCCTGTACCTCTTTCTGCCGCTGGAGTTCCTGCTTCATTTGCTCCAGCTCTTGTTCCATGCGCTGGATCTTGTCCGGCAGGTTCTCAGCATGCGCGCCGACGAAACCGCCGCCCCCGCCGATGGCGGCACACACCGCCAAGGTGCCTGCCAGTTTTCTTAGTTTCATTGATGCCCCCTCCTTTCGCTTTGCCTGTCCACGCATTTCCCCAGAAAAAAGCCCGGAAGAGTCGACCTCTCAACCGGGCTCTGGACGCGTTGGTCGCTGGCCGCACGCCCACCAACCGGCAGGCGTCCCGTCTGTCGTTGTACTCAGCGGCTCATCGCCTCGTCATCGTGAACCGTCACCACCACCCATCGATCGCGGACCTGATCCGCAGCAAGCACCACGACGCGTTTGCAGCGCCGGCACTTCAACTCAATACCCTGCACCGTCACCCGCGCCATCAAGCTGCCACAGTGGCAGCGCAGGTCCCATTCACTCGGGCGGCAATTCATCGCTGCCATTACCGAACCACATCTCCACGAGCGGAACACCTACGAACGCACCAAACCCCACCCATTCCGCTAGCCACGACGCCAGTTGCACATACGCCAGCGCGCCGGAGACGTAGCGGATCAGCCAGGGCGACACTAAATCACCCGCCAAACCTACGAACGCCAGCACGATCAAGCCGCGCTTCAGGTTAGGGCTCACCGTCGTGGCGAGAAAGAGATGGGCAAGCACCAGGTACACCATCCCCATGATGAACGAGTGAAAGTGGGTCACTTCGACCAGCTGGCGGAAGGTTTTCGGAAATGTCATCTCACCGCCGCTGTCGCCGCCCCGGTAGTACGCCGCGATCCGGCTCGGCGTCGGGCCGATATGATACGCCTGAAATGCGGCCATGGTCAGCATGCCGACCAGCACCAGCAGCAGGAAGCCGGTGTACACCAGCCGCACGTCCAGCTTCGCCTGCCGGAGCAAATATCCGTTGGACGCAAACGCCCTCATTGCAATGCCTCCGCGGCAAGCGCCATGCGCCGAGGCGTCTTGAAGGCGTGGAACGGGATGGGCCCGGTGCGCCGCACGCCCGTCGGGGTGATGAGCAACGTACCGACGAGCGGAGCGTTCGCCCAATCTGGGCGCCTGCGCCGGTCACCACCCGGCGAGGTGATCAATAACGCCTTCGAAAGCGCTTCCGCATCGGTCGCAGAGGCCGCGACGACAACCGCAGCAGCCGGTGAAGTCAGCGCCTGGCCGCTGCGGGGATCGACAATGTGACCGACACGCCTCGCACCGATGCGCCGCGCGTGACCAAACACGCTGGACACCGACACCGCCTCGTCGCGCAGGGTCAGAGTGCCCACCGCCGTGTCGTCGGCCAGGCCACGCAGCGTCACTGCCCAGCCACCAGCGTCACCCGGCGCCCCGATGGCGTAGAGGCTACTTTCACCGAGATTCACCAAGGCGCGCTCGACGCCGGCGGCACGCAGTCGAGCAACGCACCGGTCCACCGTCCAGCCTTTGGCAATTCCATCGAAATCGAGCAGCACACCGGGCCTTCGCATGAGGGTGGACCCGATCAGGGTCACCGCGCGCGCACCATCGGTCCGTTGCGCCGCATCGACCGACGAACGAGTCGGCCACTCAGCCGATGTCCGCCACAGTTGCGTCAGCACGCCGACGCTGACGTCGAAGGCGCCACCGGTCAACGCCTGCAGGTCGAGGGCGCGGCGCAGCAGTGCCACCATGTCCGCACTGACAACCGTCGGCTGCGGATCGGCGGCCGCCGCGTTCAACTGCGACAGCTCACTGGCGGGGTCAAAGCGCGAAAACCGCTGGTCATCCTGGCGCGCGGCGGCGAAACACTCCCGCATCGCGGCGCGGGCGCGTGTCGGATCGGGATCCTCGGCCGTGATGCGAAAATACGTGCCCATGACGTAGTGCACCTCCGTAACGCTGTTCGCCCACAGTGGGTATGGGGCAATGCAGAGAGCGGCCACCACCACAGCCCGTATCATCCGCCGCCTCGCGCCCCAAACGCCACCCGCGCCAACGCCATCGCCTTCTTTACGGCGCGCCCAGCCGCCTCTACCGAGAGGGTTGCGCCGGCAATGTTCTTGATGTCGGCATACGGCTGCAGAGCGTCGCCCGACGATTTGCCGTGGTACTGCGTCAAGAAGCGCTTGTTTCGCACTTCACCACCGTAGGCCTCCCGGTACGCCATCACGGCCACATCATTGACCTTGTCGTCGGGTTGCACACCCACAACGAAGGTAATGGGCCGGTGTTTGCCGATCTCTTCGACAATGATCGCGTAACCGATCAGAACCCCCCCGTGGAGGGCCCTGAAGGTCACGTACTGATCTTCCCAAACGGATAGTTGCGTCGCACCCAGGACCGCCCGCATCTTCTCTCGCAGTTCCGGAGTGACATTCACCACCTCTCGCACGAAGCTGTCGGCGTCGGGAAATACAGCGGCGGGGGCCTGCGCTTCGCTCAGAAACGTGCCTTCTTGGGCTGAGGCACGGTCGCACAGCACCAATGCCGCAATGGCCGCCGCGGCAACAACGATCGGGCCAATAGAAGAGGCCGGACGGGATCGATGGTAGGTCACAATGAGTGATACGTCCTCGGGGGTGGGCACCCGTTCATTGGCGGCTCCCACCTCCGTTCGCACGGCCGGCCCCCGGCATGTTCACGTCACTTTTCCCCGCCAGCTCTTCAACCCGCACCAACAACCCTTCGAGCCTGTCCCCCACGGCCGCCAGGGAAGGCGACGCCTGGCTGATCCGCATGCTATTGAGTTCCTGCCGGATCCCTTCCATCACCGTTCTCAGGGCACGCAGCTCGGTCGCGGCATCGTCCTCCTTCTCCGCCGCAACCTTCGTCCCGCGCCGCAGCGTCACCACCGTCGCGTACAGCAGGAGTGCAACGAAAATCCCCTGTGCCGCCAGTGACTCCACCGATGGATACATCCCGATCAACGGAAGCGTCGGAACCCAGGCCACGAACGTCGCGCCAATCATCCCCGCATCCTGCAGCTCATGAATGCCTTGACCGGCAAACACCACCGCCATGATATACAAGAACAGGCCGGTCACGAAGAAGAACTGGCGAATGGGGATGTGGATCTCAAAACGGCGGAACAGGAAATACACCAGGAGAAGTGCGATCGCGCCGGCTATGAATCCGAGGGTCACGGTCATGGAAGCCGTTGGCGCGCTGGCATACAGCGCCTGGTAGAAGAGCACGGTCTCAAAGCCCTCCCGATACACGGCTAGAAACGCGGCGCTCCCGAGCGCCAAGCTGCGACCGCCGGTGAGCGCGGTCTCAACGCGGCTTTGAATGTAGCGTTGCCACCGTGCCGCCTCCGACTTGGAGATCAGCCAATAGCTCACCCAGAAGAGGACCACGGCGGCCAGCAGCATCGTCAGGCCTTCGAGCACGTCTGAAGCGGCTGGCTGCAGATGCAGGAGTTCACTCAGGACAAAGGCGGTGACGAAGCTGGCGGCCACACCCAAGGCAACGCCAGCGTAAATGGCGCGCTGCATAGCGAGGTTACGCGTCTTGACCACGTACGCGATCAAGGCGCCGATGACGAGAACGATCTCCAAACCCTCACGCAGGATGATGGTCGCGGACTCGATGAACAGCGCGTACGGACTGGCGTGCGGCTGCAACGCCGTACGCACGGCGGTCAGGTCTTGGTGGATCTCACGTGCCCCCGCTTGCGCTTCCGCGCCATGGCCCGGCGTGCGGAGAATTTGGCGCAGGCGCAGAAAATCCGCCTCGGTGCGCTCCTTCAGGCCAGGCGCGACCCCACCAAGTCGTTGCTCGAGCGGCTCGAACTGCAGGTACGCGTCGGCCACGGCCAGCGGTGCTGGCGCATCGCCGCGGGCATACGCCGCCATGCCGGCATCCAGCAAACGCCCGCATTCCACCAGTGCTGCTTCGGCATCGGTAGGCCGAGATTGCGCCCCATCGGGCACACTGCTTACGGGCGTTGTGAGGGGGCCGAACTCAAGCGTTCCCGTCCTGGTCTTTGGCCCCCCAAGCGACAGCAACCGCAGGAAGGCCACGGCTTTCCACCGCTCGTCCTCGCGCAGCGCGCCTGCGAACGCCGGCATGGGCGAGCCGGCAATGCCGTGAGTTGTGGCAGCAAAGAGTTCGGCATCGGTCTGGCGCGCCATGGCCTGCGGCTGGCTGAGATCGGGCGCGGATTTCATCAGGATGTCCGCAAACGCTCCCCGGCCATCGCCACCGACCCCATGGCAACTGGCGCAGTGCGCCAGGTAGAGGCCCTGGCCTTCGGCGGCACCGGCACTGGTCGATGCGAACGTCCACACGTAGCTCACCAGGTCCCACCGGTCTTGAACCGACAAGACCTCATCCCATGCCGGCATGGCAGTGTTCTTCTTCCCCAGGCTGATGACGTGATAAAAGTCGTACGGCGTCTCGCCACGCATGAATTGCGCCTCGGTGAAATTTGCGGGCGGTGGTTTCAACCAAGCGGCGCTCGGCCCCTTGCCGTCACCGCGTTGACCGTGGCAGGAGGCGCAGTGCTCATCGAACAGCGCCTGGCCGTGAGTCGCGGACGGCGCCTTCGGCGGATAGACCTCTTCGGGAACGCCGCTGACGGCGGCCACGCGCTGGCGCAACTGCGTCAGTTTCGCCGTGAGGTCGTTGGCGGCGGCCCTGTTGGCAATTGCCAGGCTAGCCTCGTCGAAGAGCTGCGTCAGGTCTCCCTCTGGAAGCTGCGCCGCAAGCTTCTGCCAGCGCAGCCGCGCATCCTGCATAAACGCCTGGGCCTCTTCGAGTTCGATCGGCCGCACGGTTGTGCCATCCTGAACTCCTTCGCGGTACTCTTCACCAACGGCAGACAGCAGCGTCAGCACGTGCCGCGCGTCTTCAGGCGACACCGCAGTGGCTCTCGCCGCGGTGGCGGCGTAGGCGCTGCCGACCAGCAGCACCGTGAGGGCGGTCGCGGTACGGAAATGTCGGTAGAGGCTCACAGTCATTGGGTCCGGTACGACGATTTTGAAACTCAATCTCAGTTAGTCCGCCTGCGGCAGCAAGTCAAGTGATCGCAGCCTCCGCTTTTCTTGCGCTGATCTTCACATCGTAGCACAACCGCATCCCGGCGAGCCGAGTTTTGCCCGCGCTTCACCAGGTTGCTATGTTGGCAGTAGTAATGAGCGCCCACACACATCACCAGCTCGATGCCTCGACGATCGGCTGCGCCGTCATCACCGTCAGCGACACTCGCACTCGTGTAACAGACCGAAGCGGCCAGCGCATCCAACAGTTGCTGCTGGAACACGGCCACAGGATCGAGCACTATCAGATCCTCAAGGACGAGCCCGAACTCATCACCGCCGCCATCCGCTCAGCACCACTCAGAGCGGAGGTGGTCATCATCAACGGCGGCACTGGCCTGGCGCGGCGCGACACGACCTTCGAAGCGGTGAGCCAGCTGATCGAGAAGGACATCTCCGGCTTCGGCGAGCTGTTCCGCATGCTGAGCTACGAGGAGATCGGCGCCGCCGCCATGTTGAGCCGCGCCACCGCCGGCGTGGTCGGTAAGCGAATCGTGTTTTCGGTCCCGGGCTCGACCGCCGCCGTAGAGCTGGCGATGACCAAGCTGATTTTACCGGAACTCGGCCACGTTGTTGGTCTGGTTCGCGGATGAGTGTACTCGCATGATGGTTCAACTGCGTTTTTTCGCTTCGTTACGCGAGCGCCTGCGTTGCAGCGAAGCCGAGTATCAATTGCCCGAAGGCGCCACCGTGAACGATCTCTGGAAGGCGCTGTGCGCCCAACATCCACAGCTCAAGGACTTGCGTTCGTCAGTCACATTCGCCGTCAACCGAGAGTACGTGAAAGGGGAGCACGTGCTTTCACCGCATGACGAGGTCGCACTCATTCCACCGGTCAGCGGAGGAACGGATGTATCAGATCGTCTCGCAGCCGATTGACGTCGCGGGGGTGACTGCAGCCGTCGCGGATCCGGGGACAGGCGCAACTGTCACCTTCATCGGCACGACGCGCGATTACAACGAGGACCGTCGCGTGATCCGTCTCGAGTACGAGGCCTATCCCGAGATGGCACTGGCTGAAATGCGCAAGATCGGCGAGGAAGCCAAGCAACGGTGGCCGATCAAGCAGGTTGCCATCGTTCACCGCATCGGCGTCGTGCCTCTCGGCGAAGCCAGCGTCGTCATCGCGGTCTCGGCTGGCCATCGTCACGCCGCCTTTGAAGCCTCTCATTTCGCCATCGACCGCTTGAAGGAAGTCGTCCCCATCTGGAAGAAAGAGCATTTCGACGGCGGCGAGGTCTGGATCGGATCGCAAACAGGCAAACGTTTCGAGTCGGAGTCGGAGAACACCTGATGCCGTGGCTCTTCTTGTTTGTAACCTCGATCGGTGCGTGGTTCACGATCAACGCCTATCGTCCAACCTACGCCTCGGCCCGTGGCGCCACCCTGAGCTTCTTCGCCGGCTGGCTGACGACGGAGCTGGCCCTGCACCAAATTGCCTGGCAGGTGTTGGCCACACTGGTCTTCGTGTGGCTCGGCGCCCTGCACGCGTGGCCGGGGATGCTCGGCCTGCTCATCTCCCTTCTCTCCTGGGCAGGGATGGGATACGCCTACTGGAGGGCTCACGAGGCGGAGGCTGTGGTTGAACGGGCCCTGCGTGACGGACTGGGTACACGTTACCACGACAGGATCCTGCCCGAAGTCAGCGCGAAGTTCGCACCGGCAATCGACTGGCGGCAAATTCTATTGCCATTCCCGACGCGCCATCCCGACGTCGAGCGTATCCGTGACATCACCTACACCACCGCCGCGGGCGTGCATCTCAAGCTCGATGTCTATCGCCACCGCTCTCGCCCAGCCGGCTGCCCTACCCTGCTGCAGATTCACGGCGGTGCCTGGATCCTGGGCAGCAAAAACGAACAGGGCATTCCGCTGATGGTGCATCTGGCCTCGCGCGGGTGGGTGTGCATCAGCGCCGATTACCGCCTCAGCCCACGGGCCACATTCCCGGATCATCTGATCGACTTGAAGCGCGCGGTGCAGTGGATCCGCGAGCACGGCTCCGAGTACGGTGCCGACCCGGGATTCCTAGTGGTCACCGGTGGGTCGGCTGGCGGCCACCTGTGCGCCTTGCTCGCCCTCACCGCGAACGACCCGGAGTATCAGGCGGGCTTCGAGGACGCTGACACCTCGATGCAGGGATGCGTCGCGTTCTACGGCGTCTACGATTTCACCAACCGCAACGGGGTGTGGCGCAACAACGCGATGTCGAAACTGCTGCAAGGGAAAGTGATGAAGGTCGCCCTTGAGCAAGACCCCGTCGCCTACGAGAAGGCTTCACCGATTAGCCGCATCGACGCCGCCGCGCCGCCCTTCTTCGTCGTCCACGGCGACCACGACACGCTGGTCCCCGTCGCGGCAGCTCGCCATTTTTGCGAGGCCTTCCGCCGCACGGCGCGAGCCCCTCTTGTGTACGCCGAGTTGCCGGGCGCGCAGCACGCCTTCGAGATCTTTCCGTCACTACGCACCGCGCTCGTGATCCACGGGGTCGAACGCTTCCTCGCCTATCTGTACAGCCAGCACATTACCGCCCAGCAGGCTGACGGTCGAGCCGCCGTCGGATGAGCGCAGTCCCTTCGGCTGATTCAATTCCTGCGGTCGCCCCCACATCCACCTCACCGATTTGGCTTGAAGGCGAAACGCGTTGGATCCTCGGAGACAGCCGCGGCCAGCAGGTCGCCGTCATTCTCAGTAACGTCACCCAGTGGTACCCTCTGTGCGTAGGCGCGGAACTGCGTCTTGGTCATGTGCACAGCCGAGATGGGCTTTGCCGCCAATCGCTGCGCCCAATCATTGACCGTCGCATCGAGCCCGTCCTCGGACACCACGCGGTTCAGCAGGCCGTAGCGTTCCGCCGCCAGGGCATCGAATTGATCGCATAGCAGGATCAGCTCCTTCGCACGCGCATCCCCGACCTCTCTTGCCAGTCTGGGCACTGCGCCCCACGCCAAGGGGATGCCCAGGTCGACCTCGGGAATCTGGAAGATCGTGCTAGTCGCGGCAATGCGAAAATCACAAGCCAGCGCCAGAGCCAACCCGCCACCGATGGCGTGGCCGTGCAGGCGGGCGATGGTGATGGCGTCGAGCTGTTCGATGGCGGCAAGCACCCGCCGGCCGAGTTGCGAAGCGTAGCGGCGCTCGCGTGGACCCGCTCCCGACCCTTTGGCCATGCGTGCGGCCGGCGGATCTTTGCGATCCGCGCCGGCGCAAAAGGATTGACCACGGCCGCCGAGAACGACGACGGGTGTCTCGAAGGACCGCTGCAACTCGATGAATGCGGCGGCAATCTCCTCCAGCGCCTGTGCATTGAGGGCATTGCGCCGTTCGGGACGGTTGAGCCACACATACGCAATCGGTCCCTGTTGCTCGATGATCAACGTTTCGTAAGCCATCACATTCCTTTCAACCCGCGCGCAACGCGGTACAACCGCATGGCGTCCTCCGCAGGCTTCTGCGCCCTGGCAAGCAACTCTTCCTTGGAAACCATCCTCACCTCCTTGGCATCGGACCTCCACCATTCCTAAGAATGCTCTGCACCTTTGACGATGTACTGGATCACATCCGACCACAGCGCCTCGAACTGCTCTTGGTTGAAGCCGCTTCCGGTCGCCAGCCAGTCGACGTGAGGCGGCGTCTGTGACGGATCGCTGAAGTGCCCTATCACATCGAGATGATCGGCTTGGACCGCGTGGATGATGTCGCCCCACACTTGCGAGCGTGTGGGTACCATTCCGTCATTGGCCGTCAAGCTGGGCTGGGCTCCATAGGCGCGGCGTAGGGCGCGGGCCTGCTCCGCAGTTAGGCGGGGCGATCGGCCGCGTGGAGTTTGCGCAGCCAGCCGGTAGAGCGCGCCGTAGACGGCGTGGGTCGCCTGTGCTGAGGGGTCCAGCCCCGTGGCCAAGGTCGAAACGATTCCCGGGCGCCTGCTGCGGGTGATGACGGAACCGTAGCGCACCCCGGGGCGATTCCGGATCGCTGCGTTGAAGACCTCCATGCCCTCCGGCATGAGCTGAACCAACAGCGCCTGATCCTTGGACACTTGACGAAAGAGGATCTCCACCGCGCGCCGTCGGCCGACGGAAAAGTCTTGCAGGAGCTGCCCGAACAACTCGTCGAGCAGCGCGCTGTTGATTCCCAAGTCGTCCAGCCGGGCGAAGACGGAGCCGAGCTGTAGCAGCCCTGAAAGCGGGAGGTGCCCAAAGCGCAGCAAATACATGGTGCTCAGCGATAGGAGCCTCAGGAGCTTCTGGCCCAGGAGCGTAGCAAAGAAAGACGCAACCGGCGTCCCGTAGTGAGGTGTGGCTACCGTGACGACGCTTCGAACGCAGGCCGCGTATGGCTCGATATTCAAGTCGGTTGGTAACGACACGTTGGAAGCGACCATCAGACGAACGTCCAATCCGCCGCTTGAATGGCCGATGAGATGGACGGCAGCGCCGTTGGAACCGGTCGTTGTGGCGATCGCTTCAACAACGCGCGCGGCCCGCTTCGGCAGCGAGGAAGTGGGGAAGGTCTTGACGACGTGGACTGCCGCATCGAGCCCTAACGCGGCGCAGTGTGCGACCAGGAACTCTCGGACATGCGCGAAGTATCGCAGCCGACCGAGATTGGTGAAGCCGAAAAAGCCCGGGACCAGGTAGATGTGGTGCATCACAACGCGTAGTCCAGTCCCAACGTCGCTGGTAACGTTTGCCCACCGGTCGCATCCGAGATCGGAGACTGCCTGCTGTTCGGTTTGCCAAAGGCTTCCAGCCGCACATCGGCGTAAGCGGCGATGTGAGCATGATCGGAGTAATCGAAGTTCTGAGCGAAAGCCGGCCAACCAGCGAACGCAAGCGCCAGTGTGACTGCTACAGCGAGCATGCACTCTGTGGTGCCTTGATGTCCCTGAGCCATCGGAATCCTCCCTCCGGTTGGGCCGGGACCGCACTGCCGTCGCAAGGACCGACTGGGCACTGCCCAATACCGTCGGCGGAGGAGTTCAGCCTGCCGGCTTACGCTTCAGATGCTGCACGGCGAACGGTGTCATACCCAGCCGACGGGCCACCACGCGGCAGCTGGATACGGAATACCGTACCGTGGGGACTGCAGCGAGAGAATTCAATGGTCCCACGATGCGCGAGCACGATCTGCTTGGCGACAGCGAGACCGATTCCGGAACCGTTGGTCTTCGTCGTTTCAAACAAGCGGAAGGCCTCCACCGTGTCCGGAATGCCGGGGCCGGTGTCGATCACCGAAATGCACACCGCGTCCGCCGCCGGCACAGTGACCTGAATGCCCACATGCCCCGGCCCATGCTCGATCGCCTCAATGGCATTCTTCACTAAGTTGTCGAGGACGCGACGCAGTTTTTCATCGTCCGCAGTCAAGGAAAGTGCACCGCGCGGCGCCTGGACGCTCAACGCAATCCCGCGCTCGGCGGCAACCGGCCGCCAGATCTCGACGACCTCCTTGAGGAAGCTGGGAAGGTCGATCGCTGTGAGGTGGAGGCGTTGCTCACGCGAGAAATCCATGAACTCCTTGATGAGGGAGTCGAGCCGGCCCACCTCGGCCAGGATCCGTTCCATCGGCTGGATGACGACGCCGACCGGTTGGCGCTCGTCACGCCTGGCGCGGTGCAGGACCAACTGTGCCTGCATCGACAGGCCGGCCAGCGGGTTGCCGAGGTCGTGGACGATCTGCGCCGTGATGGCGCCGATATCGGCCAGCCGCTCCCGCTGCTGCGACCCCCGCTCCAAATCGCGAAGCTGCGCCTCGGCACGCACGCGTTCAGTAATATCGATCCCTACCCCCGCAATCAGGCTCGGTACCCCGTCGTCTCCGAGAATCGGGAATTTGCTGGTCAGCCAATGATGCGGCCCATCGCTGTGTGGCACGACCTCCGTGGTCTGGAAACTCTGGCCCGCACGAATCATGATCTCATCATGCTCTCGGAGCTGTGTACCGACTTCGGGCGACCAGATCTCATCCTCGGTCTTGCCGATGAATTCGTCACACGCGCGTCCAAAGATCTTCTCGAAGGTCGGACTGACCCAGACGTGTCGCCCTTTCAAATCCTTCATGAAAGCCACTCCCGGCAAGTGCTCCATGAACTGCGCGAAACGACTCTCACTCTCGCGCCGGGCATCCTCCGCCCGCTTGTGCTCAGCAATTTCGTGACGCAAAAGCACGTTTGACTGCGCCAACTCGGCAGTTCGTTCTTCCACCCGTCGATCGAGCCGCTGGTACTCTGCCAGCAAGGCGTTCTCCGCGCGCTGCCGCACTGCCGCCTCACGCCGCACCAGGAAGGCGACGGTAGCCAGCAGCACAACAGCGAGGAACGTCAACAGCGCAAAGACGCGCCTGGCATTGGTCGCACTGGCTTCCTCAACCGCCTCACGCCGTTGCAGCACCCTCCATTCCTCGGTCTTCATGTCACTGATCACCGTTCGGATCGACTCCATGATCTTCCGCCCGGAGAGTGACTGGATGGTCTGCACGCCGGCCTCGAGCCCAGAAGCGGCGCGCGCGCTGATAGCTTCCTGAGAACTGGAGATCTCTTCCGCGACATAGGGTTCCAGCGCATCGATCCGTTGCTGTTGGCTTTCGTCGCCGGCGGTCAACTCCCGCAGGTGCCTGATCGATTGATCGAGCCCCGCCATGGCAGCACGATAGGGCTCGAGATATTCCTCGCTGCCGGTGATGACGTAGCCGTGGGCACCGTCCTCAAGATCCTTCAAATCGGAAAGGAGTTTTTCGAGATGCGCCTGCACATGGTGCGTCTCCACCACTCGTCCGGCGGAATTGATGAACTGGGAAGTGACCCGGTATGAGACCACGCCGATGGCGAGAACGAGGAACACGGCAACCCCGAACGTTATGCGGATCCGGGTCCGGCCGAGAACCTGCATTGGTCTTCTCATCGTGCCTCTACGCTGCACCCGTGGCTGCTGTCACCGCCCGACTGACGCAAGCGCCCTCCGGCTCGGATGAATTGTGGCTCGGACAGCCACCCGAAGGCAAGCGAAAGTTACTTCCGCACGGCAAAGTGTCAACTTGCACCCGCAAACGTAGCAATGGCTTCCGCCGGTCTGCCGTCAACCGTAGGTCGATCCTCGCGGCCTCGGCGGACCAACCCATCACACCGCGCACTCGCAACAATCGTGGCGCGCCCTTTCGTGCACCAGCGCAAGCGTCTGGCCCGGCCGCGAGCCGTAACGGTACACCGTGATCCCCTTGAGACGGAACTGACGCGCCGGAGATAGCGCTCGCGCAGCACGGTCAAGGCATTTTCCGAACACGCAACGGCCACCGGCGTTCCCAGCGCCTCAGCAGGTCATTCGGGCGAAGGCCATTCCATGCTCCGAGGCGGGCTCATAGTGCAGCAAGAAGTCTGTGTTACATCGCCTGTACCAACAGATACTCGACGCAACCATTGAGGGTAACGACTTTGGGGTAGTCAATCTCGGGGATTTCGACGTGCAGGCTTTCGTGCAGCGCCATCACGAAATTCAAGAAATCCATGGAGTCGATGTCCAGTTGATCACGAAAGTTGACGTCAGGGTCGACTTGCGTCAGGTCCGCCTCGGGTGCGATCTCGCCGAGAAGTCGGAGGACCGTCGCTTTGATTTCTTCTTTGGTCATAGCCGGCTCGGCTCCTGGAGCAGCCGATCGACGGCGGCGAGAAACCGGCCGCCGCGATGGCCGTCGGTAACGCGGTGGTCGGCGGAAAGTGTCGCGGCCATCACCGAACGGGAAACGATCCGCCCATCAACCGACCAGGGACGTTCCACGACTTTCCCAAAACCCACAATCGCCACTTGCGGTGGGTAGATGATGCCGAAGATGGTCTCCACGCCCTGCTCGCCGATGCTCGTCACCGTAATCGTCGGGTCAGACAGCTCCGAACTGCGTAGCGATCCGGCACGCGCGCGGGCCACCAGATCTCGAAAGTTCCGCATCAGTTCATCCAGGCTCTGGCGATCGGTGTCGTGCACAGCCGGCGCGACCAGCCCCCCTTGGCGCAGCGAGATCGCCACACCAACGTGGATCGCCGGGCTCGGAACCGCTTGCGTTCCTGACCAGAGCGCGTTCAACTCGGGCACTTCCTTCAAGGCGAGGGCCACCGCCTTGATCAGCAGGACACCGTAGAGCAGGCGGTCGGCAATGGGCCGCTTCAGGTTCTCTTCCGCCAGCCACGCCATGGCGCGATGCATGTCGATGGTGGTGCTCAGGTAGTAATGCGGAATCTCTCGCTTCGACCGCGCCATGGCCGCAGCGATAGTTTGCCGCAGACGAACCTGCCTGTCCGGCTCAGGTACAGGCGGCGACACCGCGGGAGCGGCGGCCGCAGCGCCTTCGACGTCTTCCCGCGTGATTGCACCACCGGGACCCGTGCCGTGGACGCTTGTGAGGTCAACCCCAAGCTCCCCCGCGAGTTTTCTCGCTGCTGGTGAACTGCGCACGCGCCCGGCTTCTGCTGGCGGCACGCCAGCAGCAACGGTGGAAATCGTTGGCGCTTCAACTTCGGCAGCCGCCAGCACACCCTCCTCGCCTACGATGGCAAGCACGGTCCCGACGGGGACCTCGGTGCCGGGCTCGACGAGAAGCCGCTCGATCACACCTCGGGTGAAGATTTCGACCTCGATCAATCCCTTCTCCGTCTCGACCTCGGCAATGATGTCACCCCGCTCCACCCGGTCACCCGGCTGCTTGCGCCAGGCCACCAGCGTGCCCGCGGTCATATCCGCGCCGAGGATGGGCATGACGAACTCAGCCATGGGGCTTGAGCATCTCCAGCACGGTGTGCGCGATCGTATCGACTTGTGGCAGCGCCGCGTCCTCCAGGTGCTTGGGATAGGGCATGGGAACTTCGGCGCTGCACACGCGCGCCACCGGCGCATCGAGTTCGTAGAAAGCCCTCTCCATGATGCGGGCGCTGATCTCGGCGGCAAAGCTGCCCGTCCGCCACGCCTCGTCGACAATGACCGCGCGATGCGTCTTGGCGATGGAGGTCAGAATCGCGGCCGTGTCCAGCGGCCGCAGAACGCGCACATCGATCACCTCGGCGTTGATACCCTGCGCGGCCAGCGTTTCCGCCGCTTCCAGGACTTTGCCCAGACAGCCGCCGAAGGTAATGAGGCTGACATCGCGTCCCGCACGCCGTACCACCGCATGCGAGATGTCCACCGGTCCGATGTTCTCGTCCAGCTCTCCCTCCATCGGATAGAGCAGCGCATGCTCGAAGATGAACACCGGGTCCGGGTCGCGCAGTGCCGTCGGCAGCATGCCGCGCGCATCCTCCAGCGTCGCTGGCGTGAGCACCTTGATGCCCGGGACGTGTGCGTACCACCCCTCCAGACTGTGCGAGTGTTGCGCCGCGAGCTGGCGGCCCCCGCCGGTGGCCATTCGCACCACCAGCGGGATGCTGAGCTGGCCGCCGGACATGTGACGCAGCGTCGCCGCGTTGTTGACGATCTGATCCAGCGCAAGCAGGCTGAAGTTGACCGTCATCACCTCAACGATCGGCCGCATGCCGCCGATAGCCGCGCCAATACCGGCCCCGACGAAGGTCGACTCGGAGAGCGGCGTATCACGCACGCGCTCGGGCCCGAACTCCTCGAGCAGCCCCTTGCTGCACGCATACGCGCCACCGTAGCGGCCAACGTCCTCACCCATGAGGAACACGCGCGGATCGCTTTGCAGCGCTTCACGCAACGCCGCCCGGACAGCTTCGCGGTAGGTGGTTTTCATGCTCCGGTGTAGACGTCCTTGGTGAGGTCCTCGACCGGCTCCCACGGCCCGTCTTCGGCAAAGCGCACGGCCGCGTCGACCTCCGTCGCCACCGCCCCTTCCATCGCGGCTAATTCCGCCTCGCTCAACACACGCCGCGCCCGTAGAGCGGCGGGAAAGGTCACAAGCGGGTCGCGTTGCTTCCAGCGCTCGACCTCTTCCTTGGTGCGGTACAATTCCGGGTCGTACATGGAATGAGCGCGAAATCGGTACGTGCGGGCTTCGAGAAGATACGGGCCGTTCCCACGGCGCACGGTTTCCGCCGCGCGCCGTGCCGCAGCCTCGACAGCGACGACGTCCATGCCATCCACGGCATCGGCCGGGATGGCGTAGGCCTCCGCTTTCCGCCAGATATCGGTTTGCGACTGGTGGCGGATGAGCGCCGTGCCCATGGCATAGAGATTATTCTCGCAGAGGAACAGGACCGGCAGTTTCCACAGCGCCGCGAGATTGAGCGACTCATGGAATTCTCCTTCGGCCACCGCTCCGTCCCCGAAGAAACACGCGGTGATGCGCGAGTGGCCTTGCAGCTTGTCTGCCAACGCCAACCCCAGCGCAACCGGCAAACCGCCGCCGACGATGGCGTAGCCGCCGTAGAACCGGCGCGACACGTCGAAGACGTGCATCGATCCGCCGCGACCACGGCTGCAGCCGTTGGCCTTGCCAAACAGCTCCGCCATCAATGCGCCCGCCGGCACCCCCCGCGCCAGGGCCTGGCCGTGTTCGCGATACGTCGCCACGATCGAGTCGTCCGGCGTCAACGCCTGCATCGCGCCCACGGCCACCGCCTCCTCACCGATGTAGAGATGCAGGAAGCCCCGGATCTTGCCGAGGCTGTAGAGTTCCACCGTCTTCTCCTCGAAGCGCCGGATGCGCAGCATCTCACGCAGGAGCAGAAGCGCGTGGCCACGTGTGGCAGGCAGCTCACCAGAAGCCATGACACCACTCACTGTCTCCCATTGCTTGTCAGCCCTCCAAGGTCGAGGTATCGCCCTCGGGCAGTCCCAGCTCCCGTGCCTTCAGCAGGCGGCGCATGATCTTCCCGCTGCGGGTCTTCGGCAGGTTCTGCTGGAACTCGATCTCCTTCGGGGCAACCACGGCGCCCAGACGGGTGCGCGCGAAGGCCAGTAACTCGCGGCGCAGTTCGGGCGTCGGCTCGTAACCTTGCTTGAGGGAAACAAACGCCTTGACCACCTCCATGGCCACCGGATCGGGCTTACCGATCACGCCGGCCTCAGCCACCGCTTTGTGCGCCATCAAGACGCTTTCCACCTCGAAGGGCCCGACGAGGTGGCCGGAGGTCTTGATCACGTCGTCGGCTCGGCCGATGAACCAGAAGTACCCGTCGCGATCGCGTTTGGCGAGGTCACCGGTCAAGTAGAACCCTCCGGCGAAGCATTTCTGGTAGCGTTCCGGTTCATGCCAGTAGGCGCGGAACATCGATGGCCACCCTGGGCGCAATGCCAACTCTCCCTGGACATCGGGCGCTTCGATCACATCGACCCCACCGTCCTTCCGCCGGCGCACGATGGCGGCATCGACGCCGGGGACCGGTCGGCCCATGGAGCCGGGCCGGATCTCCGTCGCCGCGTAGTTGGCGATCATGATCCCGCCGGTCTCCGTCTGCCACCAGTTGTCGTGGAAGGGGAGCCCGTACGCCTCCTGACCCCACACCACGCCTTCCGGGTTGAGCGGCTCGCCGACGCTGGCGAGAAAGCGGAGCGCACGCAGGTCGTACTTGCGCACCGGTTCCGTGCCCGCCTTCATCAGCATACGAATGGCGGTCGGCGCCGTATACCACACGGAGACCCGCTGATCCTGAAGAATGGTGTACCAGCGTTCCATGTCGAAGTCGGCTTCGTCGACGATGCTGGTGACGCCGTTCGTCAGGGGAGCAATGATCCCGTACGTCGTGCCGGTGACCCAGCCTGGATCGGCCGTACACCAGAACGTGTCATCCGGGTGCAAGTCCAGGGCAAACTTGCCTGTGATGTGATGCGCCACAACCGCCTGATGGACGTGGAGAGCCCCCTTGGGCCTGCCGGTGGTGCCGCTAGTAAAGTGAAGCAAGGCCATGTCCTCGGGATCGGTCGGCCCGATTGTGAACTCTGCACTCGCTTCGCCCATCAGCGTGTTGAAATCGCGCGTGCCGGGCACGCGGGTTGGCTGCCGGTCGTCGCCAACGAGCAGCACATGATCCAGAGACGGAAGCGAGGCGCGGAGCGCCGCAACCTTCCGCCGGTAGAGCGACTCTGTCGTAACGAGCACCTTGGCGGTGCCGATTTCGATTCGGGCACGGATCGGCTCCGGTCCGAATGCCGAATACAGCGGACAGAACACGCTACGATTTTTCACCGTCCCGAGAGCGGCAATGTACAGTTCGGGGATGCGGCCGGCCAGGGCATAAACGCGGTCGCCTTTCGCCACACCAAGCCCCTGCAAGGCATTTGCAAAGCGGTTGGTGAGGTCCCGAAGGGCACGGTACGTATAGTCTCGAAGGTCGCCGTTCTTGCCGATCCAGCGCAGGGCGAGGTGATCTCGACGGGAACCTTCCGCATGCCGGTCGACCGCCTCATGGGCAATGTTGAGCCCTTGGCCTCCCGGCAGGCCGTCGAGTTCACGCTGCGCCCGATCCCAGGAGAATGTCGCTCGTGCTTGCTCGTAATCTTCAAGATTCGGCGGTATGCGGAAATCTCCTTTCGCTTTGATGATCCGGCTTGGGGATTCGAGCATCGAACGCACCGCGTCGGGGCAATCAAGTCGCTGGCGGCCTCAGGCGAGGTGGCAGATCCTCCCCAACGTGCCCTGGTCTTAAGAAACAAACGTGCCAACGGTACTCGACACCAATACTCCGGCGCACGATCGGCAACCCGTGAACGGCCGGCTCACGTTATGAGAAGGGCGCCGTATCGTTTCCCATAGACAAGAAGACACGGAGTACATTACCGCTCCCGAACAGAAGCCATCTCAGGCACACAACGCCCCGGGGCACCTGGCATCTCAGTTGCTGCTGCACAACAGCAACCAGGGAGGCGCTATGAAGCGAACGTTTGCTGGCGGAACTGGCGCAGGGGGCTTAGGCTGGACGTCGTGCTCGCAGCTCACAGAGGATGCCCGGTTGGTAATGCCGTCAGCACTGCGTGAAGCGATCCTCTATGTCAGGCAGCCAGACGGCAGCACTGTCTGTCAACTGTGCGCCCACCGCTGCGTGATTCGTCCCGGTCGTCGGGGCATTTGCTGGGTGCGCGAGAATCAAGGCGGGACGTTGGTCACGCTCGTGGCGGATCGTGTCGTGGCCATCGACATCGATCCGATCGAGAAAAAACCGTTCTTCCACTTTCTGCCCGGCAGCCGGGCCTACTCCTTTTCCACCGTCGGCTGCAACTTCCGTTGCCTGTTCTGCCAGAACTGGGAGATCTCGCAGTGGCCACGCAACCACCTCGGAGCAGCGCCTGGGACGCCGATCACGCCACAGGAGATTGTCGCCGCAGCACTGGCGGCGGGCTGCCGGTCGATTGCCTACACCTATACGGAACCCGCAATTTTCTTCGAGCTGGCGCTCGACACCTGCCGCCTCGCAGCCAGCGCTGGGCTCAAGAACGTTTTCGTGACCAACGGGTACATGACACCGGAAGCACTCGCTCTCATTGCGCCGGTGCTGCACGCCGCCAACATCGACTTGAAGAGCTTCGCCGACCGCTATTATCGCAAGGTGTGCGGAGCAACCCTGGCCCCGGTGTTGGACATGATCCAACGTATACGGGAGCGGGGTATTTGGGTGGAAGTGACGACACTCATCGTTCCGGGACGGAATGACTCCGATGCGGAGCTGACCGCCCTGGCGCACTGGCTTGCCGCGCTGGACCGAAACATCCCGTGGCATGTGTCGGCGTTCTATCCGGCCTACAAGATGCTCGATCTGCCGCCGACACCGGTTCGCACACTCCTACGTGCAGCGGCCATCGGTGAAGCGGCGGGACTCCGGTTCATCTATATCGGCAATGTGCCCGGGGACCGCTGGGAGGACACCTTATGCCCGGAGTGCGGCCGGCGGCTTGTACACCGCCGCGGCTTTGCAATGCTCGACCGCTGCATGGTCGACGGAAGCTGTCCCGGCTGCCACACTTCCATCGCCGGGGTGTGGGATCGACAAGACAACGGCAAGCCCGGCGTTGGCGCGGCGAGCGCGTAGCTTCGCCGCTGCAGGTTGTCCCGCAGCGTCGAAGCCGCACGACCTGCTCTGCGCTCAACGCGCGATCCCGGTTCGCAGCTCAATCATGGTGCTTGCCAATGAGCCGGACCGTGCTCGCCTGCGGTCCTTTCTCCCCTGGCTCTTCCGCACACTGGACCTCGTCGCCGACCTCCAGCCGGTCAAACGCACCGTTCAACACACTGTTCCGGTGGAAGTAGATCTCACCTCCGTCCGGTATCTCAATGAAGCCGTAACCTTCGTCCGAAAAGAGTTTCGAAATGCGGGACACCGGCGGCGCTTCATGAACCTTGACGTCGCCGCGCTGGCGCCGGGCGTACGCCGCCAAGCGGCGCTGCGCCGCGTTGAAGGCATCACGGATCGCGACGTAGACGTCCTCGTGGGAATGACGTTCCACCGGCTCACGGCTCACTACCAGCTCGCCCTGGGGAACCGTCACATCGACACGCACGTGAAACAGCTTGCCTTGATGGTGGCGTCGATGCGGCGCCTCAACAATCACCCGGCAGCTCATGATGCGATCGTAGTACCGATCGAGCTTCGCTGCCCGCTCGCGGATCTTCGCCTCGACCGCCATCGAGGGGTCCATGTCACGAAAGCTGATCTGTAAGGGCATTTGCATCTTTGACTCCCATTTCTCCGTACCCCACCCTACCGGTTACCGACTGCGGCAGGTCTGCACCATTATGGCCGGAAATGCGGCGCGATAGCCAGATCGGTTCGGGACCGTTGAGAATACGGCACGCCGTCGCGCGTCAGAGGATCGCGGCAAGCCGCTTCGGTCGATCCGAAACACGTCAGACCGCACCGCCTCACTTCCGCCGCTCCACGACACCACCGATATGGGCAAACTCCTCCGCCAGCAGCGTGAGGACGTCGTCCAGGCTCAGGATCCCGACCAACTCGCCACCACGACTGACGACAGGAAGACGCCGAAATGAGCCGGCACGCATTAGCGCAAGCGCCGCTTCAATCGCACTCTCTTCGCTGACGATCTTTGGATCTCGGGTCATGATGTCACCCACCCGGGTGTTCTGCGGGTCCTTTCCCGCCACCAGCACGCGAAGGACGAGATCGCGATCGGTAATGAGGCCGATGGGACGCTTGGCCTCGTCTAAGACAATTAGGGTCCCTACCTGTCGTTCGGCCATGCGCCTCCCGGCAACCAGGGCACTTTCTTCCGCTGCCGCAAGGTCAATCTCTCTCACACAGATTCGACCCACGGACATCGGGCACCTCCTTTCTCACGCTCAGACTCGCCCGCAAGTACCTTGCCAATCCATCACCACGCACCAGACATGATAACGGGACAGTTCGAGCCAGGCGCGGCTTTCCAAAAACTGGAAACGCAGGGCCGCTCGGAAAGGCAGCGGGCAGGAATGGCACTGGCTGTCGAATCTCATATTCCGTGAGATTAACTGCCGTGTCCTCTCAACATCTCAGCTTCCCGGGCGACGCGCTGCCCTTCGGTGACATCCACCGCCGCTAGGAGCAGCCCCCCGACGATGAAAAACACGACGAGTGAGAGGATGGCGCCCCGGCTCGATCCCGTCAGGATGGTCACGGCGGCGAAGACACCAGGACCGAGTATGCCAGCAAGCTTTTCGCCCATCGAGAAGAACGCAAAGAACTCCGCCGACCTGAAGCGTGGAACCAGGCGCGCAAAAAGCGAGCGGCTCAGCGCCTGACTGCCCCCTTGCACCGTCGCAACCAAGCCGGCGAGGAGATAGAAGTGCAACGCCGTCTGCATGAAAAACGCTACGATGCTGATCACGAGATACACGGCAAGTGAAAAGAAAATCGCGCCTTTGACCCCAACTCTGGAAGCGATACTGCCGAAGAGCACCGCAAAGGGCACTCCGATGAATTGAACGAGGAGGATCGCACCGATCAACGCACCCCGCGGCAAGCCGATCTGGGTCCCATAGAGCGCTGCCATGCGAATGATGGTCCCGATCCCGTCGTTGTAGATCAGAAATGCCAGTAGAAACATGAAGGCCTGCTTGTAAGCACGCAGGTCGTGAAACGTTCGGAGCAGCCGATGCCTGGCGGCGCGAAGTGGCCCCAATCCCCTCGCCTCACCGGCGCCGCGCCGTGCCGGGGGCTCGGCAACACAGCGCAAGAGGGGAATGGAAAACGCCAGCCACCATATCGCCACACTGAAGAAGGAGAGCCGCGCGGCCGCGGCCGCATCCGCCATTCCAAAGAGTCTCGGATAGCTGATCCAGGCGAGATTGAGGCCTAGCAACAGACCACCCCCGAGATAGCCAACGGCGTAGCCGGTGGTCGAGATGCGGTCCATCTCCTTTCCACTGCTTGTGATGTGCACCAGCAGTGAATCGTAAAACACGAAGGCGAATGATGCGCCGATGTTGGCAGCGCCGAACAGAAATGAAGCCAGCAGCCAGTCCCCCGGACGAATGAACACCATGCAGCCTGTGGCAATGACACCCAGTCCCATACTCGCCGCGAGCATCCGCTTGTTGATGCCGTAATAGTCGGCGAGCGCGCCCACGACGGGCGCCAGCGCCGCGACGATGACCATTGCCGCCGTGGTGGTGAGCGCGAAGCGGGTCGCCGCCACGGTGGCCGGTAGACCCGCCGCCGCAACGGTGCTGAAGTAGATCGGAAATACCGCCGCCACAATGGTCGCGAAGAACGCCGCAGTCGCCCAGTCGTACAGCGCCCAGGCACGCACTTCGGGCCGGTCGAGCCCGAGGCGATGAAAGAACTGAGACGCGCGCGGGCTCAACCCTTCACGTTGCCGATCGGTGTGAAGCGGACGACGGGATGACTCAGGCCGGCACGCTCGGTCGCCTCAATCACCGCATCGATGTCTTTGTAGGCGGCTCCGGCTTCTTCCGCCAGACCGCCATACGAAGCGGTGCGGACGTAAATGCCGCGCTCTTCCATTCGGCGTTGCAGATCACGGCCGTGGAAGGCCTTCTTGGCCTTGGTGCGGCTCATGGTACGGCCACTGCCATGAGCGGTACTGAAGAATGCCGCGGCGCCGCCGCTGACACCGGTGAGCAGGTACGATCCGGTTTCCATGCTGCCGCCGATGATCACCGGCTGACCGATCTCCTGATACTCCGGCGGTAACCCCGGCATGCCCGGGCCAAAGGCACGCGTCGCCCCTTTGCGGTGGACCAGCAGCTCGCGCTTTTTCCCACCCACCACGTGCGTCTCCAGTTTCGCGATATTGTGGGCGACATCATATACCATGCGCAAGCCGAGATCGGCCGGGTCGCGCCCAAATACGCAGCTGAAGACCTCTCGGATGCGGTGAAGAATCACCTGGCGATTGGCAAATGACATGTTGGCAGCACACTGCATGGCCGCAAAGTACTGTTGGCCTTCAGGCGAAGTGAACGGGGCACAGGCCAACTCGCGATCGATGATCTCCAGGCCGTACTTGGACGTCATGGCGCGCAGGAATACCTGTAGCGAGTCCGTGGCAACCTGATGTCCAAAGCCGCGGCTGCCGCAGTGGAACATCACGGCCACCTGATTCGGCCGAACGATCCCGAGCCTGGCAGCCAGCGACGCATCGGCCACGTCCTCTGGCCGAGCAACCTGGATCTCCAGATAGTGGTTGCCCGATCCCAGCGTGCCAATTTGTTGATAGCCCCGTTCAATCGCGCGCGGGCTCACGGCAGAGGCATCGGCCCCGCTCAAACACCCACGTTCTTCCGTCCGGTCGAGATCTTCCTTGGTACCGTAGCCGTTGTGTACGCACCAGCGCGCCCCCTGCTCGATCACCTCGGCAAAGTCAGACTGTGACAGCTTCACGAAGCCCTTGCAGCCGACCCCAGCTGGAACGCGCTGGTACAGCATGTCCACCAGCTCGCGCAGCTTCGGTTTCACCTCCTCGAGCGTGAGATTGGTGAGGACCAGGCGCATGCCGCAGTTGATGTCAAAGCCGATGCCGCCGGGCGAGATCACCCCTGTCGCGGGGTCCATGGCAGCCACACCGCCGATCGGAAAGCCGTAACCCCAGTGGGCGTCGGGCATGACGAAACTGTAGCCGACGATCCCGGGCAGGGTCGCAACGTTGGCAGCTTGCTGGAACACCACGTCATCCATAGCCTGGAGGAGGGCCTCGGTGGCGAAGATACGAACCGGAACCCGCATCCCCGGACGCAAAGTGGGCGGCAATTCCCAAACGCATGCGGCAACCCGCCGGATTCCCTCTGGAACAGCCATCGGCCCCTCGACCACTACCGCTTCCAACTCACCCCCAAGATATCGGTTTCCTCCACGTAGTGGAAATGCAGTTCGCCGCCGCAGGCTCTGCTGGCGGCGTTTCTCTTTGCCGTCGACATCATCGCCTCAGTCCCTCGATTTCCAGCCGCCGTTTCTCCCGGCTAACCTTTGCGCCAAACTGCTCAGCCAGCCATAGGCTGGTCTCCAGATGATCGGTGAAACCCGGCGTCACGTAACGCGTCGTGCCGCTCGCAAGTGCGGCGAAGAGTACAAGCTGGTCTGCGGCGTGCCGGTCGGTGGTGGCACCCGTTGCCAAGTCCTCCAGCAAGGTTTTCGCAACAAAATCTCCGATTGTCTCCGAGCTACGGCGCAACGCGCCGGCTCGGTCCGCACCCAGGATGCAACCCGTGGAGGTCGTTGCCCACACCGCTAGGCTCGCGCCCGCATGAAGCGCCAGGGTGTCGAGCACCGGCTCGATCTTACATGAGAGCCCAGCAGCAGCCAGCTGTGCCTCGCACACTTGCGCCATGCGCTCACTCACATGCCGTTCTTCGAGGTGACTCGAGATGGCGATGCCGCATACCCCGCGCACAACGCCCTGCTCTGTCAGCAGCAGCGGACTCAAGGACCTACGCGCGGGGCGCACGCGCAACTCGATCACGCCACCGCCTCTCGGCACGTAGCCGGCGCGGAACACGTGAAGTTCCACATCCGCGCCCATGCGCGCCAGCAACGGCGTCAGGACATACTGCATGTGGTGCGGCGAAGGCGCGAAGTCCTGGAATACACCGCCCGTGATTCGCGCGGTGACGGGCGCCTCGGCGAAGCACGCTACCGGAAGGATGCCGAGCGCCAACATGGTGGCCGAACCCGCAGTGCCGATGTCCCAGGAGAAGGTTCCTCCCTTGATCCTTGCTCCCGGGACAAAGGTGAACTCCCGCGAGCCGAGAGCAAGCCCGTCCGTCTTGGCATTGCACAGCTCAGCGCAGGCTCGGACGGCAGCCAGATGTTGCGCCCGTAAGCCTGGCTTCTCTCGTTTTGCCCGAGCATTGGAGAGGTGAAGTGGACGCTCGAGTATTGCCGCGAAAGCGGCGGCGAAGCGGACGATCGTGCCGCTTCCCGAACCGTGCGCGCCGTCCACCTGCATCATCACTGCCATACGGCGAAATCTACCCGATGTTTTCGGGCGCTGGTATCAGCAGCGCTTTCCCTTGCCCAGAGCGGACAAAAAGACTTCTTCTCGTGCTGCCCGCCCCGCATGGACCCGCAAATCACAGGCCAAGAGACCGAGCACCGTAACTCGTCATTAACCCCCTGCCCATTCCCAACCCCGCGAGTAAGCGGTTGGGTTCGCGTCACGTGAAAACAGTGATCGACCCTGAGGGCAGGCTTACTCACCCGTCTCTATGAGGCCGCTGTGCCCGTCACGACGCGAGGAACGCGGTGCGAGATGGTGCTGACAACCTCGTAGCTGATGGTACCGAGCTTCTCGGCCAATTCCTCGGCCGTCACCTCTTCGTCGCCCTGTCGGCCGATGATGACCGCCTCGTCGCCTGACTCAACTTGCCCTCGAAGCGACGTCACGTCGATCAGACTCATGTCCATGGTGATGCGACCGACCTGAGGACACCGCACACCGCGGACCAAGAGATGGAAACAATTGGACAGCCTCCGGCTGAGACCATCCGCATACCCGACGGGAACCGTGGCGATGAGCGATGGCCGCTGCGTGTGGAACGTGTGTCCGTAACTGAGGCCAACGCCGGCAGGAACCTCTTTGAGAAAGGTTATCCGCGTCTTCCATTCCAGCACCGGCTCGAGCTCCTGCACGCGCGGGTTCACAATCTCCGACGATGGCCGCAGGCCGTACATGGCGATCCCCGGCCGGACTGCATCGAAGTGCGAGTCCGGCAAATCGAACACGGCGGCGCTATTCGCCATGTGGCGAACCTCGATCCCGTAGCCCTTCGTCGCCTCGATGACGCGACGAAATTGCTCGATCTGCTCTTTGGAAAAGGTCTTGTCGGCTTCATCGGCGCAGGGAAAGTGGCTCATGAGCCCTCGCACCCGCAGCGTGGGAAGCGCCCGACAGCGATCGAGCAATGTCGGGACCTCATCGGGGCGAATGCCGACGCGCCCCATGCCGGTGTCGACCTTGAGGTGCACCGAGACGCGCCGCCCGGCCTTTCCCGCGTCCCGCGCCAGCGCCTCGGCCATCTCCAGCGTGCACACGACCGGCTCGCAGCCGTACCGGATCAGTGCTTCGCTGTGTTCGGGGAGGGTCGCCGAGAGGATGACAAAGGTGGCGTCGATGCCCGCCTCAATCAGCGCGATGGCTTCATCCACATCGGCCACGCCAAACGTGTCGTAGCCGAGACGCGTTAGATGCCGGGCGACAATTGGTGCGCCGTGTCCATACGCGTTCCCCTTGATCACCGGCCACAAAGACCGCTTGCCCACCTGCTCCTGGAGAAGTCGCAGGTTGTGCGTCAGACGGTCGAGATGGATGAACGCCCTGGTCAGGCGACTCGCGTCAGAATGTGTGTGGCTCAAGCCCCCTGCCCTCCTCTTGAGTCATCCGACGCCACGGGAGCACTCCCTCTCACGGGGCGCTTTTTCACGTACTCTGACGTCATCGCTGCGAGCAGGGCGCCGTACTTCAGGGAGAAGGTAAGCTCGTCGCCGACGTGAACGCCGCCCGCCGCACCGGTCACGTCAACGACCAGGTAGTCGCTGGAACCACCCAAAATCATGATGCGCCGGTCGATCGGCGCGATCCCGTCGACGTCCACGTCCTCGCGTCCGACGTTCAGAAGGGCGCGCATCATCTCGCCGCGATCCTCGAAGCTAGGGAGCTTGCCGAAGGCATCCTCGCAGCGCTCGCCGACCGGCACCGACGGTTTCTTCCTGATCTCCAACACCTCGGCGTACAAGACAAAGACGTCCTGGAAGGTGCCGGGCCACGGCTTCCGATGAATGGTCTCCCGGCCCAGCAAGATTCCCTCGCCAATCCGTGCATGGTTCACCCGCCTCGGCATGCGTCCCGAGGCGATCAGTTCGAGCCCACTCGAGTTGGAGCCCGAGATCCATTCGAGCGCAAGGTCAAAGGTCCGCTCGATCTCGCAGGCGAGTTCGACCAGCTGTTTCATGTTGTCTTCGGAGGGCGCAACCGCGCCGAAGCACGCGAGGTTGGTGCCGAGGCCTTTGATGCGGATACCGGGAAGCCGAAGCGCCTCGCATACGAAGGGCACCAACTCTTCGGGCCAGATGCCCTCGCGCAGATCGCCCAGGTCCACCATGAGGATGACGTCGTGGACCTGGCCACGACGGCGGGCCGCCTGCGACAGCGCTTCAAGAACCGCAAGCTCCGAGTTCAGGCTCACGTCCACCGCTTCGACAACCTCGTCCACCCCGGACAGCGCCGGGATTTGCAACAACATATACGGAGTTGAGACGCCGGCGGCCTTCAGCCGGTGGATGTTTTCGAGGTGTGATTCCCCGATGGAGGAGACGCCGCCGCGCAGCATGGCTCTCGCCACGTCCGGGTTGCCGCAGGTGACCTTGGTCACTCCGGTCACCTCGATGCC
>DASVHW010000378.1 GCA_036382395.1 Candidatus Binatia bacterium
CGCCCGTCGCGCCTTCCATGCCCCAGCGATGAGCCACTATATCTTGGACTTATGATCTCGCAACCCTACAGCGGTACGGGAAGCGGGAAGATGGCCGGGGTCGGATCGGAGTTCAATCGCGTCTGGAGTTCGGACTTTGGCGCGCTGCGACTTGCGGAACAGAGTGAGCCTGGGAGGCTGTTCGGTCACGCGACGGGACTCACGCCGCCGCCGGATCGGTGCCGAACAACAGCGCGAGCCCTTGAAGAACCTCTCGCAGGTGGGCGTGGCTCAGCGCGCCCAGCGGCCGGCCCAAGCGCGCCCGATCGATGGTGAGCAACTGCGTCACGTTGACTACGCAGGCACGTGGCAGGTTCGCCTCACCCTTCCGCAGCCGGACGTTCCCCGGCATCGCCGCGAGCCGGAGATTCGACGTGACGGCCGCTACGACTGTCGTCGCGATGGCACTGCGGTTGAATCGGTCATGCTGCACGATCACCGCCGGTCGACGGCCACGAGGCTCGGATCCCTCGCCCTTGAATCCGAGCCAGTAGACCTCTCCCTGGTGTATCACCACCGCTCGCTCTCCCAATTTATGCCAAGTTGAGCCAGCTCCTGCGCCTCGCGGCGTTGTTCTTCGCGCACCGACTCGTCAGCAAAGAGGGCATCGAGTCGCCGGGTCACCTCGGCATCGCGCCGCGCGCGCACGACGAGGCGCAAGACGCGGCTGATGAATCGGCTGCGCGACTCGCCGCGTTCGCGTGCGGCGCGATCCACTTCTTCCAAGATATCCTCGGGTACCGCAATCGCCGTCTTTCGATGTGCCATGGTATTCACTCTGGTATTCTTTTTGTGCATACCCTACCTGAACCATCTCGGCAAGCACGCGTCTCCACGCCCGCGCAACACTTTCGGCGATCGCTTGGCTATGCTCCCACTCTCCAACGCCCGAGCGAACTGATCGTGGAGGCGAGTGATAGGGTAGTGCGGCTGCAACGCAACCCTGGTAAGATGTCGCGTACGCGGGAGGTTGTTTATGGATTACGTGAAACTCGGCCGCAGCGGCCTGAAGGTCAGCCGCTTATGTCTTGGCACGATGAATTTCGGGCCCCTCACCAACGAACCCGACAGCTTCGCCATCATGGACAAGGCGTTGGAACTCGGCATCAACTTCTTCGATACCGCCAACGTCTACGGGTGGAAAACCGGTGGGGGCATCACCGAACAGATCGTCGGCCGCTGGCTGGCCCAGGGCGGCGGCCGGCGTGAACGCGTGGTCTTGGCGACAAAAGTGTACGGCCGCATGGGCGAAGGCCCGAACGAGCGCGGCCTGTCCGCCTACCACATCAAGCGCGCCTGCGACGAGAGCCTCCGGCGCTTGCAGACCGATCACATCGACCTCTACCAGATGCACCACATTGACCGGGACACGCCCTGGGAAGAGACCTGGCAAGCGCTGGAGCAACTCGTGCGTGCGGGGAAAGTGCTCTATGTCGGCAGCAGCAACTTCGCGGCGTGGAACATCGCTCAGGCAAACGGCCTGGCGGCCCAGCGTCACTTCATGGGTCTGGTATCCGAGCAAAGCCTCTACAACTTGAATGCGCGGACGATCGAGCTGGAGGTCATCCCGGCGTGCGCCGCTCTGGGGCTCGGCGTCATCCCGTGGAGTCCCCTGGGCGGCGGCTTGCTGGGCGGCATCTTGCGAAAAGTCTCCGAAGGCCGACGCGCCTCCGAGCGCATCCAGAAGGCCGTCGAGAAGCTTCGCGCCCAATTGGAGGCGTACGAGAACTTCTGTCGAGAAATGGGCGAACAGCCCGCCGATATCGCCGTGGCCTGGCTGCTGCACCACCCGGTGGTAACGGCCCCCATCATCGGGCCGCGCACGATGGAGCAGTTCACCGGCAGCATGCGCGCCCTGGAAATCAAGTTGGCGCCCGACGCGCTCGCTAAGCTGGACAAGATCTGGCCCGGCCCTGGAGGCCCAGCCCCGGAGGCGTACGCCTGGTAGCTGGTGGGATAAAGACGCTGGGGGCGAGCCTTCGAGAACTCAAAGACAATTCACGAATCACTCGTCACGCCTCACGACCGAGTTTCTCCCGCTCTGGTCGATCATGGCGCGGAGGACTTCCATGCGCGCGCGAATGGCCGGCGTCTGATCCAGCTCGTCGGTTGTCACCGGTAAGCGATAGCTCCAGTTGCGGCGATTGATGGTTGCCGGCGTATTGATGCGCTCGGGCCAGCCGAAGAGATCCTGGATCGGAAGAATGGTCAGAACCGAACCAGCCTCGTACAGACTGTGTAAGAGCGCGAGGTACAGATCAGGACTCAAGGGAAGTCCTGAGTCCTGAGTGCTGAGTCCTGAGTCCTGAGCCTGCCCTGAGCCCAGTCGAAGGGTGCTGGGTCCTGAGTCGGCAACATCTCGGGACGGGAGCGCAGCTTGCCGCTCCTTTTCGCTCAACCCTTCCCACCACACCGCCAGCGTGTCGGTGTCGTGCGTCCCGGTTGTCGCAACCGACAACTCTGGATAGGATCGCGGATCGATGTACGCGCCGTCGTGCGTCTCCCAGCGAAACACCTTGTAGCCTGGGATACCGAGTTGCGTCAGCGATTCTCGCACCCACATTGGAACCGTCCCCAGATCTTCCGCGATCACCCCGGCAACTCCGCCGGCTTCGTCCAGGAGCGCGCCGAGCAGATCGCGGCCCTGGATCAACTGTTCCTCCGTCTCCTGAGGCACGAAGCCTGAGGTGCCACCGTCAGTTACGGGAATGGCATAGGTCCGGAACAGGCCGACGAGATGATCGACGCGGAAGAGATCGTACAACTGGCGCGCTTGTCGGGCACGTTGCCGCCACCAGCCGTAGCCGCTGCGCCGCATCTGCACCCAATCGTAGAGCGGCAAGCCCCATTGCTGCCCGCTCGGGCTGAACGCATCCGGCGGTGCGCCAGCCGAGCTGCTCAGATCGAAAAGCTCCCGATGCGCCCAGACGTCAGCGCTGTCGCGTCCGCACACAAACGGCAGGTCACCTTTGATCAGCACCCCGCGCCGCGCGGCATGCGCGCGGACCTCATTCCACTGCTCGGCAGCAATCCATTGCAGATATTGAGCGAAGCGAACCCTTTGGGTCAGGCGTGACGCCGCTTGCCGCAGGGCAGCGGTATCGCGCTGCCGCAACTCTTCCGGCCAGGTTTCCCAACTGGCCCAGTCGAATCGCTCCTTGAGCGCACGGAACCGCGCGTAGTCCTCGATCCACCACGATTGCGTCCGGCAAAAGCTTTCGAAACGCGCCCTCCGCTCCGGCTCGGCTTGCGCCTCGAACTGCTGGAAACCCAGCTCCAGCAGATGCAGCTTCAGCGCATACAGCGCCTGCCGTTGGCGGTGGCGCGACCGGCGCAAGCGCTGCAACCGCCGCCGCACCGAAATGGCATTCAGCCACTCCGGCGCGACACGGCTGCTACTGATGTCGCTAACCTTGGAGGTGGAGATGTACGTCGGGTCGATGGCAAAGGCGCTGAGCGCATTGTACGGACTGGCTTCGCCGGGACCGCTCTCGTTGATCGGCAAGAGTTGCACCACGCGCTGGTGCCAGCGGTCCAGCCAATCGATGAACGGAATGAGATCGAGGATGGTCCCGCTGCCAGTGTCGTGGGCCCCGCGCAGCGCGAACAGCGGGATGGCTATGCCGGCCGCGCGCGAAAAGTGCTGGCGCTCTGGCATCGAAGCCGCCGGCCGTCAGCCCTGCCCGCTCATTCGATCACGATCTCCGGCTCCAGCGTCACCTCCGACTGCAGCGAGTTGGAGATGTAGCAGTTCTTTTCAGCCATCTTGAGGACGCGCTCCGCCCGCCCGCGATCGACGTCTGGCCCGATGGTAACCTTCGGCTTGACGACGATCCGTGTGATCACCGGCCCTCGTCCCTCGACCTTCTCGAGGGTGCCGGTTGCGGTGGCCGAATACTTGCGGAACGGCAGCTTCGAGTTGGCCGCGATGGCGATGAAGGTCGCCATCACGCACGCGTTTACCGCACCGACACAGAGCTGCTCCGGAGACCACACGTCTTCCGCCCCCCCGAACTCGGGCGGAGCTCCGATCGCAATCGTCGGCCGTTGGGGCGCCGCCAGCGTTCCCCGGCGATCTGCCGTCCACTCGACTTGAGCTTCGTAGTGATGTGCTTGGTCGGCCATTTGTGAACTTCCTCCCTCAGTGCTGAGTGCTGAGTCCTGAGTGCTGAGTCTCTTGTTCCGTCGCTCTACTCACTGCGGATCGAAGCGGTTCAAACCGTTACCCGACGACACGACACCGGCGGTTCCAACCGCCTCGTGTGCCGTCAGCGCTTCGAGGACCGCGCGGTCCTCAGCGGTATTGGCCAGAAACCGTCGCCCATCCGCCAGGCGGCCGATGACGATTCCCTTGGTGGGCTGTCCCTCACGGCCATAGAGCACCGTGTAGGTCTCGATCTGCGCTCTGCCGCTCGGTTCGGTCACCAGTTCCGGGTGCGGAGCGCGGTCGATCTCCGCTTGATACGTCGCAGGTTCCTGACGGATCCACGGCCCCGGCTTCGTTTCGGTACTGTAGATACCGACCGCATGCTTGGTCATGTACCAACCCAGCCCCGTCACCAGTCCTTTGGTGCCCGGTGCGGCGCGAAGTTTCCTCAACATGGTGGCAATACCGTGCATAGTATAGTTGTTCCCCGGACCTCCATGATAGGGGAGGCCGCCAGTAACGGTGAGATCTCGGAGGTCATCCGCCGCAATGCCCAACATATCACGGCCGATTTGCACAGCGCACGGGAAGCAGCTGTAGAGATCGAAATAGTCGATCTGGGCGATATCGACGCCTGCCATCGCCAGCGCCTTTTGACCGGCAAGCCGGATGGCCGGTGCGCTGTGATAGTTCACACGCTCGGACACGAACCACAAGTCGTGGGCATCACCGCAACCCGTGAGGTACACCCAGCGGGACGGATCGATACCCAACTCACGGGCGCCGGCAACCGAGGTCATGAGCACGGCGGCCGATTGATCGACGTCGATGATCGCGTTCATGTACTTGGGATACGGAAACGCGATGAGCCGATTGCCGGGGGTGACCGTGGTAATCTCGGCGGGCGTCCGCTCCTGCCGAAACCACGCATACGGGTTCTGCGCCGCCACCGCCGAGAATCGGCTGCACAACACGCCGAGCCGCTCGCGATGTGCGGCCAAACTGAGGCCGTAATGTGCGCGCAAGGCGTTCTCGAACAGCGGGTAGATTTGCGTCGGCATCTGCAATCCGTGGTTCATCTCCTGGTCACTGGTGCCCATGCGCGGGTCACCCAGCACGGTGGGGGTGCCAGAGCCGTTCGTGATCCAGTGGAGTTCCGTCCCCAGGCGCCGTGCCCGCATCAACGTGTGCACCGCCTCGGCACCGGCAAGCAGCGCCAGCCGCACACGTCCCGCAGCGATCTGTGCCGCGGTTTCGTTGACCAGCCACTGTGGGGTATTGCCTCCGACCGTCGTGTACAGCTCCTCGCGAGGATGCGCTTCGAGCCGCTCCGCCAGCAGGCGCGGCGCATTGCCGTAGTGCCAGGCGAGCATGTTGACCACGGCAACACGATCAACCTGCGCCAGCAATCGGGCCTCCGCACCGGCATCCGCCGCCGCCCGCCGCGCCGTTTCAACCATCATCGCGAGCGGCTCCTTGGCCGCTGCGGGTTCAACGTCGCGCTGCGTCAGCTGACCCGCGCCGATCAGTATGGGTGTCCGGTCTTCCACCATATCGTGCCTCGTGTCCGTGAATCGTGTTCGTCCTATCCCCTTCACGCCGCCCTCGCGCCGTCGACGTCTTCAGAGTCATCTCCTCCGAGCACGACTCGCGAGCCCCGCTCACGATTGGTATCGCGCTTCGTCGCCGACGGCAACTCGGAGTCGCAACCGGCTGACGAGACGACAATCGTGGCCTTGAGACCAGTGGTCTCATCCCGGCAAAGGCGATAGGAGAGATGTAGAGGAGCGCGGCGGATGAAGAATCAATTCCTGGTCGGCAGGAACACCTACCTGCGCCCGCTGGAGCGCCAGGATGCGTCGCTGATCGTGCAGTGGCTCAATGATCCTGAAGTCACACGCACCCTGGCAATCTATCGTCCCATCAACCTCCAAGCCGAAGAGGAATTCATCGCCATGATCTATGAAAGCGAGTCTGAGTTCGTCCTCGGCATCACGGCCCAGGATTCCGACGGGCTGATCGGGGTCACCGGCCTGCATAGGATGGATTTCAAGAACCGTCACGCCAACTTTGGCATAGCCATCGGCGACAAGGACCAGTGGGGAAAGGGTTACGGCACCGAGGTGACCTCCCTCATGCTCCGGCACGCCTTCGAGGGTCTGAACATGAACCGCGTCTGGCTCCACGTCTATGAAAACAACGTGCGCGGCATCAAGACGTACGAAAGGACCGGCTTCAGGAAAGAGGGCCTGCTCCGACAGGAACGATACTCCGAAGGTCGCTACTGGGACACCATCGTAATGGCGATCCTCCGTGAGGAGTGGGACGCGCTGCAGCCGCGGCGATGAGGCTTACGGCCAGTCTCCACCCAACAGGTTGACGCTCTTGGTCGCCAACGAGCCACCATCAACCAGGAAGGCGGCGCCGGTAACGAACGACGACTCGTCCGAGGCGAGGAACAAGACAACGTTGGCGATCTCCTCCGGTTTGCCGAGGCGGCCGAGCGGATGCGCCTTCACCATACGCTCGCGCAAGCCGTCGACGGCTGCGGCCAGCGCCAGGGTGGGAGGCGTAGCGACCCCGCCGGGACAAACACAGTTCGCTCGGATGTTATAGCGCGCGTATTCGATCGCCGTGGAACGGGTGAGGCTGATCACGGCGGCTTTGGCCGCGCCGTAGGCCGACAGACCGTATTCGGCCATGATCCCGGCGGCGGATGAGGTGTTGATGATGACGCCGCCGCCCTGCTCCATCATGACCGGGAGCGCAAACTTCGTGGCCAGGAACGGTGCCGTCAAGTTGACCGCAACGGTGCGGTTCCACGCCTCGATCGTCATGTCGGTCACGATCCCCAACGCCCCGCTGGTGGCGTTGTTGTGCAAGATATCGAGGCGACCGAACGTGTCGACGGCGTGCCGGACCATCGCCTCCGCATCGGCGGGCTCGGCAACGTCGGCAGCGCAGGCGGACGCCTGACCACCCTGCGCCTGGATCTCGCCGACGACCCGACGCATCCCTTCTTGGTTGATGTCGACCACCACGACCTTGGCGCCTTCCTGCGCAAAGCGTTTGGCAGTCGCCTCACCAATCCCCGAGGCGCTCCCCGTAATCAGCGCGACCTTGCCGGCAAACCGTCCACCCATGGTTGACTCCTCCCTCAAGCCGATACATCACGACAACCGCTACTTGACAAGCGAACAACGGAGTGAAAGGCGGGGCTGAGAACAAAGAGAAAGGCGACTGGGGAAGGGATATGCCACGTCTTTTTCATGACCAGCCTCTCGTCTCCAGTTTCTAGCCCCTTGAGGAGTTCCATGGACGACTTGAACAAGAGACTCGATGACCTCGCAGGGCGGGTACAGGCCCTGGAGGACGAACTCGCGATCCATCGCCTGATCGTGCGCTATGGCTTCGCCGTCGACATCGGCGACGCCGACCATGCGGCCAAACTGTTTACGGAAGACACGGTCTATGACGTAGATGTCGGTGTGATGCGCGGCCGCAAAGGGATACGCGACATGGTGTTGAACGATCCACACCACAGCCTGGTGGGCAACTGTGCACACCAGATCGGCCCCGCCGTGGTCGAAGTGAACGGGGACCGCGCGGTCGCCACCGGCTACTCGCGCGTGTACCTGCGCCAAGGCGACGGCTTCGAGGTCTTTCGCGTCAGCTTCAACCGCTTTGAGCTGGAACGCCGCGGCCGACAATGGCAGATCGCCCATCGCACCACGCGTTTGCTCGGACATGCGGAGGCCAAAACGATATTCGCCGCTGCGCTGGAATGAACGTGATCGGAGGGAGCCCATGCGACTCAAGAACAAGGTAGCCATCGTCACCGGTGGAGCCCGCGGCATCGGCGCGGGCATTGCTCGCTGTCTGGCGGCGGAGGGCGCCCGCCTGGCGTTGATCGACTTGGACGGCCCGGAAGCACAGGCCACGGCAGCCACACTCGGGGTCGAGGCCATTGGCCTGGCAGCCGACGTCTCACAGGAAACACAGGCCAGCGCCGCGGTTGAACGAGTGATCGATCACTTCGGTGGGCTCGATATCCTGGTCAACAATGCTGGAGGCGGCGGTCCAAACAGTATGAGCTCGGTTGGTAGTCCGTTTACGCGCATCGATCAGGCCGGATGGGACGATCAAATTGCCACCAATCTGCGTACGACTTTTGCGATGTCGAAAGCGGCCATCCCGCCCTTGCAGCAACGTGGCGGCGGTTCGATCGTCAACGTCGCTTCCATTGCCGGCCTCATCGCCGCGGTGCCAATCCCGGCATACGGCGCCGCCAAAGCCGGTGTCATCTCGCTGACCAAAAGCCTGGCGCTGGAGCTGGCGGCGCACAACATCCGCGTCAATGCCATTTGCCCTGGCTATCTGTGGACGCGGGCGTGGGAAATGCTGGCCATGATGTTGAAAATGGGCACGGCACAGTACGCCGATATGGAGCTGCGCGATATCTTTCTGGACCAGGTGAAGCGCGGCGTCCCACTCGGCCGCGAGCAGACACCGGAAGACATTGGTAAACTGGCCGTTTTCCTCAGCAGCGCCGACGGCGAGAACATCACCGGTCAGGCAATTGCCGTCGATGGCGGCATCACGCTGCGCGTCGGAACGTCATGACGGCAGGCGCAACCCGGCCCGTCCCGCAAGAAGGCGACAGCAGGCTGGCGCGCCGAACCGTCCTGGCAATCTGTGGAATGCTGGGTTACCAGGGCTACACGATGGCGATCAACAGCATTGGTGCGCCATGGATCGCGAAGAGTTTTGACCTGGGCGAATCGGGAATTGCGACACTCTACGCCTGGATCTCCATATCGGCACTCGGCGCGCTCGCCCTGTCGCGGGCGGCGGACCGCATCGGGCGCCGCCGCATCCTACTCTGCTGCATGGTGACGACACCGCTCTGTGCGCTCGGCGCCGCGCTTTCGCAGGACAGAATCCTGTTCACCGTCTGCGAGGTTTTTCTCTACGCCTTCATCGGCGCGACCATCTCGAGCTCGGTCGTGATGTTGGCCGAGGCGCTACCGATCGCCGAGCGCGCCAGGGGCCAGAGCTACGGCGGGCTCGCCATGGGTTTAGGGAGCGGCGTGTGCGTGCTGCTCATGCCACTGCTGGAGCACGCCGGCTATTCGTGGCGCTGGTTGTTAGTGATCTCGGCGGGCGGGCTGTTAGCCCTGCCACTCGCCGTCCGCATGCTGCCGGAGAGCCAGCGCTGGGAGCACGCCACGGCCAACGGCACCATGCGTGGCAGCAGTTTCGTTGACGCCTTTCGGCACCGCTACCGGCGCCGTACCGTCCCCATCATGTCATGCGCGCTGATGAGCGCTATTTCGGCCACTGCCATCACCGGATGGAGTTACTTTCATGCGGTCTCCGTCGTTGGTCTGTCTGCTGCAGCCGCCAGCATGATGATCTTGATCGGCGGCGGCCTCGGCATGACCGGGTTCGCGCTGGGCGCGTGGGGATGCGAATCCTTCGGCCGAGTACCGACGGTGGTGACTTCCGGGTTGGCGGTTGTGGCGGGAGCTCTCTTCTTCTATTGGGGGCCGCCAGCGCATTTTATTTCCCCAGCACTGTGGCTCGGCGCCGGGTTCTGTTGGTTCACGACCGCTGCCAACACCGCCATGGTGGGCGGCAACGCCGCAGCCACTGAACTCTTCCCGACGACGCTGCGCGGCACAATGATCGGTTGGTTTACCCTGATCAACGCCATCGGCGCCGTCTCAGCACAGGGCGCCATTGCGCTGCTGGCGCTGCCGCTGGGCGGCCTTTCCAATGTCGTCGGCTATCTCGCCATGCTCAGTGTACCCAGCGCTATCATCTTCGGCCTCTTCATCGACGAAACCCGCGGCCTGTCACTCGAGGTTGCAGCGAAAGAACAGGGGATGGGGGTTGGGGATTAGCCAGGCGAACTGGCGCGAACAAAGGGCGGCCTTGTGGGCCGCCCTTTTCTGAACTCTCAACTATCGGCGCGAGGCGCGCCTCGCTAATGCTTCAGCTTCTCGAGTTCTTCCTTCAACTCGGGCACGGCTTTGAAGAGATCGGCGACCAATCCGTAGTCGGCCACCTGGAAGATCGGCGCCTCCTCGTCCTTGTTGATGGCAACGATCGTCTTGGAATCCTTCATGCCGGCGACGTGCTGGATGGCGCCGGAGATGCCGACGGCGATGTACAAATCGGGCGCAACCACCTTGCCCGTTTGCCCGATCTGCAGATCGTTCGGTACGAAGCCTGCATCGACAGCGGCGCGGCTCGCGCCCATGGCGGCACCGAGGACGTCGACCAGCGGCTCCAACACGGTCTTGAAATTCTCGGCCGACTTCAAGGCGCGCCCACCGGAGACGATGATACGCGCTTCCGTCAGCACCGGGCGGTTCGATTTGGTCTCGCTGAAGCTGACAAACTTGACGGCTTGCGCAGCGGCGTCGAGGCTGATGCTCACCTTCTCGATTTCGGCCTTGCCGCCCCCTTTGGTGGCGGGATCCATCGCGGTCGCACGGACAGTCACCACCTTGGGCGAGCCTTCCAGCTTCACCGTGGCGACGGCGTTCCCGGCATACATGGGACGCTCGAAAGTGCCGTCGGCATTGAAGGTGACGACCTCACTGGCCATGCCGGCCCCGAGCAAGGCAGCGGCACGCGGCAGCAGATCCTTCCCGGCAGCCGTGGCGGCGGCCACGATAATCTCGACGCCCTTCTCTTTGACCAGTTGCGTAACCGCCGCGGCATACGTGCCCGCCAGATAATGCTCGAAAGCGGCATCATCGACAGAGAACACTTTCTTGACCCCGTACTCGGCCAGTTCGTTGGCCAGGGCATCGATACCTTTGCCGAGGATAACGGCGTAACAGTCGCCGCCGACGATGCGGGCCGCTTCTTTGCCCGCCGCAATGGCAACCTGTGTCGATTTCGGAAATTTATGGTGTTGGTGTTCAGCGAATACGAGAACGTTTCCCATTGTACACTCCCGCTCAGATGACTTTGGCTTCGGTGTGAAGGACTTGCACCAGCTCCTGCACGCTGCCGACCTTGCGACCCGCTTGCCGGGCCGGTGGCGGTGCGAGCTTGAGCACCTTCGCTTTGGGCGTCACATCCACCCCCATACTGTCGACGGGGATTTCCTTCATCTCCTTCTTGCGGGCCTTCATGATGCCGGGCAGTGACGCATAGCGCGGCGTGTTCAGGCGCAAGTCCACGGTGACGACAGCCGGCAAAGGAAGCTGAATCGTTTCGAGTCCGCCATCGACCTCGCGTGCCACCTGGGCGCCCTTGCCGTCGGAGATCACAACCCCCGGAATCCCTTTCTTCTCGTTCTCCGAGTCGAGGCCCTCGGCCTTCGAGGCGAAGGTGGCCTGTGGCCAGCCCAGCAGCGCCGCAAGCATCTGGCCCGTCTGGTTGGCGTCGTCATCGATGGCCTGCTTCCCCATCAGCACCAGATCGGCCTTTTCGTCGCGGGCGATCTTCTCGAAGATCCGAGCCACGGCCAGGGAATCCAGTTCCTGCTCTGCCAAGACCAAGATGGCGCGGTCGGCTCCCATGGCGAGGCCGGTACGCAGTTGCTCCGACGACGCCTTGCCGCCGACGCTGACCAACACCACCTCCGCTTCACCGCCCTTGCCCTTCAGCCGCAGAGCTTCTTCGATGCCGATCTCGTCGAACGGATTGACCACGTACTTGAGGTTCTCAGTAACAATACCGCTCCCGTCCGGTTTCACCTTAATGGCGGCGTTCGGATCGGGTACACGCTTCACCGTTACAAGAATTTTCACGAAAGGCCTCCTCGGGGGGTATTAAAAAAGACGCCGTTCGCTACCACAGTGGGTAGCGAGTTTCAAGCTGAGGCATCTACGTCTCAAGGTTCATTGCTCGCCGTCGAAGCCCAGCCGGGTTGACAGCTCGCGACCGGCCTTCAACATCAGGGGCACAATCTCCTTGTCGAGGCGTTCCTGGGACAGGCGGTACGCCGGTCCCGAGACTGCCAGGCTGCCGACGACCACCCGCGTGTAATCGCGGATGGGTACGGCAACAGAACGAACGTCCTCGATGTGCTCTCCCAGGTCGACGGCGTAGCCGTTCTCGGCAATCTTCTTGAGCTGCTGCGTCAGCGCCTGCCGCTCGACCACTGTCTTTTCGGTGAACTTCGGCAAGGCCTCTGGCAGTGAGTTGCGCATCTCGTCATCGGCGAAAGCCAGATGCATCTTGCCTACGGCCGTGCAATGCAGTGGAAGGGGATCACCAATACGCGACACCATACGCACCGCCTGCTCGGCTTCGACAGCATCGAGGGTAACAGCGCTGCCGTCCCGCATGACGGTGATAAACGCCGTCTCACGTGCCGCCTTCGCGACCTGGCTCATCACCGGCCGCGCCTGGCGCAGCAACCCCGTTTGCACCACAAACCGCTGCCCTAGGCGGAGACAGCGTAAGCCGAGCCGGTAGTTCTCGGTGGCCTTGTTCTGCTCGATATATCCGCGAGCCTCCAGGGTGGCCAGTAGGCGAAAGACATTGTTCTTGTGAAGCTTGAGTCGTTTGCTCAGCTCCGTCACTCCCAATTCGTCCGGCTCACCCGTGAACTGCTCGAGGACGTCCAGCGCGTGCGACACGGACTGGATGATGTAATTTGTTTTCTCACGCCGAACCATCAGACCTCCGATTTCCGAAAGGTGTTTTACTAGTGAGTTCTCCGACCGATGTCAACTTGCGGCAGCAGGCAGGGCGAGGTGGAGCGCGGCAGCGCGCAGCCGGCAGTGTCCCATCCCGGTCTGGCGGGCGGATCTCTCCTTGCAAATGCGTTCCGGCCTTTTGTACGATACCCCGCAGGCTCAGAACTCTGGCCGCGAAAGATGAATCCTTTCTCGATCCTCAACCCGACGGCGAGCGTGCCACTGGTGCTGACGTGCGAACACGCCTTCTGCGCCGTTCCCATCGAATACGACGACCTGAATCTCGATACCGAACACCTCACCGAACACATTGGTTGGGACATCGGTGCGCGTGAAGTGACGGATACCCTGGCGAGCCATTTCGGCGCCACGGCCGTGCTGGCGGGAGTCTCGCGCCTGGTGATCGACTGCAACCGGGACCTGACGGACCACGCCCTGATTGTGGCGGAGGTCCACGGCGTGAAGCACGGGCTGCGGTACCTGGAGGTGGAAATCAACAACCGCCTCTTGCGGACGCCGGGCGACAGCGCACGTATCGCTGCCGCCTTGGCTCGGGCGCTCTCGCCGTGTATTGAACGCTGATGCGCATCATCCTCGTGGGCCAAGCGGCTTTCGCTGAACAGGTGCTCGATAGGCTCCGTGAGCGTCAGCACGACGTGCTCGCCGTGTATTGTCCGCCGGACAGCGGTGAGCGGATCGACCCCGTCAAAGCCCGCGCCTTGGCCGTGGGCATCCCGGTGCGCCAGCACCAGTCACTGAAAGGCCCGGAGGTGCAACGCGAGTTTGCCGACCTGGGAGCAGACCTGGCCGTGCTCGCCTACGTCACCCAGATTGTCCCGCGCAGCATCTTCGAGGCGCCGCGACTCGGAAGCCTTTGCTTCCATCCCTCGCTCCTGCCGCGCTACCGCGGTGGCAGCGCCATCAACTGGCAAATCATCAAGGGAGAGACGCAGACCGGCGTGTCGGTGTTCTGGGTGGACGCCGGCATCGACACGGGCCCGATCTTGCTGCAGAGGACGGCAGTGATCCGTCCAACCGACACGTCCGGATCCTTGTACTACGACACGCTCTTTCCGCTCGGCGTAGACGCGGTCGTCGAGGCCGTCGAACTGGTTGCGGCCGGGAAGGCGCCGCGCGTCGTGCAGGACGAGGCGCAGGCGACCTACGACCCGCTGTGTCGCGACGAACACGCTGCAATCGATTGGTCGCGACCCGCCGCTACGCTCTACAACCTCATCCGTGGCTGCGACCCTCAACCCGGTGCCCACACCATGCTGAACGGCCGACCACTACGGCTGTACGATGCCGCCATCGTCCACGGGCGGAAGCTTCGGCCCGGGGTGATCGACGAGATCTCGGCTGACGGATGGCTCGTCGGCACGGGTGACGGCGGCATTCGCGTGAAACGCGTCCGGGCTGGAGACAAGAAGGTCGATGCCGGCACATTTGCCACCACGCACGCGGTCGCAGCCGGCACTGCTCTCGGCACCTGAGCCCATGACTGCCGCGTGGGGACTAGCTGATTAGACAAAACCCGGGGCACTGACTGGGACAAATCCTCCTGAGCCTCTACGTACCGCTCGCACTGCCAGATCATTCGAGCATTGCATGTCGGTCACGGCCGTCTGCACGCCCACCCTCCTTACCTCAAGCCAGGGCGCCGTCAAATCGAACGCCGTACCGTGAACGCAGAGATCGAGAGCCTCAATGGGAAAGAGAGCAAGAAGGGTCTTCGTCCATGAAGGAGAGGGTCAGGGTGAGGGAGGAAGATGTCCGCGAAGGCGTTGCCGTGGCCGGTGATCGCGAGGATCGAGCCCGTGGTCGCCGTCTCTCAGGGTCCGGGTACAACCGACAACCCGGGATGGGAGAGAGATGCGGGTTTGCTGGCGGCGCGTTTCAGGACGCCGAGGTAGCCCTTATCCACGCACGCTCCCTCCAGCACGCCACGGTCGCGAAGGATGCGATGCATGCGCGGCAGGTTGTAGTGGGGAACGGTCATGATGAGGTGATGTTCGAGGTGATAGTTCACGTAGTTGGGCGCGACGAAAAGACGTTCCCACCAGCATGCGAGCGTGGTGCGAGTGTTGCGCAGCGGATCATTCGGATCGGGAATCATCGCGTGTTCGGCGATCGAACGCAGGCGCACGACCAGATGGTGGGTGGTGAACCACGCGCCGATCCACAGCAGGTAAAGCGCGGCGTGCCCGCAGGCCGCCAGCATGCCGAACAAGAGGAGGTTCGTAATCGCCACGCCGCGCAGGTTGCGCCAGCTGCCGTTGGCACCGAACTGCTGGACGTTCATTCCCACACCGAGATCGCGCGCCAGTGTGTATTTCACCCGCTTCCACGCCGTTTGCCCGCTGAGATCGCGCCAGATCTTGCGCCGCATGCTCGCCCAGGTCACCGGAAACGGCGTGGCGAGATTCAGGTCGGGATCCTCTGGTGTCCAGTTCTTGGCGTGATGCTGCAGGTGGTAGCGCCGGTACGGGCCAATATCGCTCCACACGGGATAGGCGCACAGCCAGTTGCCCACCGTGTCGTTGACCGTACGCTGTTTAAACAGTGTGCGGTGGGCGGCTTCGTGCATCAGGACGGCGAAGCCCAGTTGGCGCACGCCGATGACGGCGAGTGCGAGCAGGACGGTGAACGGATTCGGAAAGCGGGCGACCAGGGCAAGCGAAGCGAACACCAGTCCCCAGTTCGTGATGACCGAGGCCCACGAACGCCAGTCATTCATCTGCCGCAATTCCTGAATTTCCGCCCGTGTCAACTTCTGGAGCCAGCGCTTCGAGTCACCCGCCGCCAGCTCCGCCGCATCGACAACCGGCGCTTCCATATCGTTCATGCCGCGTCTCCTTGCCTGGTTCGGATCAATTGCAGTCGCCGTTGGCGAGCCGGCGGCGTCCCCTCAGCAACCTGACGCAGGAAGGACAACCAGCACGACCTTCCCGCGCGGTCATAGCCACACATCGCCTCCACCAGGGCTTTGCGTTCGTTGGTGGGAACGAGTGGTTCGGGCAGCAACGGGTCGAGAACGATCTGCCGAATCACGCGACCGCCGAGCAGAAAGGATTCGACCAGAACCTCGCGCGGCGGCAGATCGGCCAGGCGCCGTTCACTCTGCTTCAACGCAGCGAGAGCAGACCGGTACCCGTCGCGCAACGCCGCGGTGTCCCACAGACGCCGGGCGCGCCGCTCGGCTTTGCTGTCCAAATCGCGGATGCCGAAGACCAGCCCCTTCCCATCCAGCCCAAGTTCATACAGCTGCTGCCGGACGGGCTCCACGCCGTCGGCGAGATTATCGGGTCGCAAATGGAGGCCGGCATCGAACCGCTCAAAGCCCAGGAAGCGCAGGGCACGGTCACCGTGACGGTGCGCACGCCGCTCGCTGCGCTGCACGGCCGCGGTGTGCACAGCAATCCACCCGCCGTTCCATGTGCGCGCACGCTGTTCAACGTTGCGCCACGAGGTCACCTGCTTGCCGACGGGCGCGGCTTCCTGCGCCAGTCGATACCGCCCGCGGTCGTCCTGGTCGACCATGCCCGCCGCCCGCAAGCGCGCCAGAGTCACGCGCAGGTTGTTCTCACTGATGCCGAAGAGTTCACCGGCGGCAACCAGTGCACCGACGGGCATCGAGCTCTTCGGCACGGTCGAGAGCAAATCGAGAATGAGGCTCTTCGGGGTGAGGTCCACTGGTTCGACATTACAGGTAGCGCCTGATTATGTCAAGAAATGTAATTTCATGGCGGCGTGGCTCGGCGGGCGGGACGATGGGCAAAGTCCCCAGGCCGAGATACGGCCGCTATGGCTCCCGTATCAGCTCGAGGTCGATGGTGACGGCGACGTCGTTGCCGATGACCACACCGCCACTGTCCAAGGCCTTGTTCCACTGGAGGCCAAAGTCCTGGCGGTTCAGTTTCGTGGTGGCAATGCCGCCGAGCTTGAGATTACCCGTGGGGTCTTTGAACGGCGTGGCTGACCCTTCCACATCGAGCACCACTTCCTTGGTCACGCCATGTATGGTCAGATCGCCCGCAACCTGAAACTTCGTTTCGCCCAGCTTGGTGACCTTCTTCGACTTGAA
>DASVHW010000379.1 GCA_036382395.1 Candidatus Binatia bacterium
CTCGGGCGTGTAGCCGGCGGCCAGCAGCCGATCCGAACCGCCGTGGCCGCAGAAGTCGAGCGCGTAGACCGGCCCGGGCCAGCTGCGCGGCAGCTCGCCCCAATCGGCGCTCGAACCGAAGAGCGCATGCAGCAGGAGCAGGGCAGGGCCGTGGCGCTGCGCCAGTTCGTGCAGCTCAAGAGAGACGCGTGCGTGCTGAATGCGCATCAGGAACCCAGAAAGTCGAGGATAACCTCCGCCGTTTCCACCGGGCGCTCGATGTGAACGAAGTGACCAGCCCCATGAATTGTGCGGCGTTCCAGTTTCTTCGCGCGGGAGAGGCGCTCGGAAAGAATGGGCTCAGGCAGCGGTCCCCACGTGTCCGGCACGGAACCCACGAGAGCAAGCATCGGCGCTTGTAGGGCGCCATAGGTGCGGCCGATCCACTCCGGGTGCCACGGGCCGAAGCCGTGCGCCATGTGCGGGTCGGATTTCCACGACCAGCCTCCGGTTGTTTCACGGGCTCCGTGAAAGGCGAAGTAGCGTAGCCACTCGCGCGTGAGGCGCGGGTTCTGCGCGCGGCGGCGCTCCACCAGGTCGTCGAGCTGCGCGGACGGACGCCAGCCGTTGCGTTCCGCCAGTTGGCGGCGCCGGTCGAGGAACTGCGCAAAACGTTTTGGCAAGGTCTCCGGGCCGTCGGGTAACGCAACCGGTCCGAAGCCGTCGATGTTCACCAGCTTCGTGACCAGCTCAGGAGCCAAAATCGCTGCCTCCGTCGCCTGCCCGCCGCCCTTGCTGTGGCCGACGAGATGCACGGGCCGGCCGAGCGAGCGTAGCACCGTGAGCAGATCCGCGATGTCGGTCGCCCAGGTGTAGCCGTTGGCCCAGTCGGAGTCGCCGTGGCCGCGCTCTGCGAGGATCTCAATCGCAACCCCACCTGCTTTCCCGGTTCCCGACTGCGCCTGCGGTTCGCCGTCCACGGCCAAACGGGATAGAAAGCGGACATTTCCCGCCGCACTATGTCAGGAGTTCTGAAATTACTATGGCAAAAACGATGGGCGGTGTAAGACAAAGCAGAAACCTTTTCGCCCAGACGCGACCACCGGCGCGCAGGGTCAGCAGAAACCTGCCAGCGTGGAATACGAGGATGGGTGCGCTCGCGATGTAGCAATAGACGAGACCGTATGCTGCCAAGAGGGTAAGCTGCACCGAGTCCAGTTTGATGGAAGGCAGGGGGGTCGCACCTGGAACTGTCCCCGGAGTTGCGGTGGCTTCGAAAAGCAACGGCTTCAGGACGGGAGTTGCCAAACAGAGGAAGTAGAAGACGATCGCTCCTACGACAGTACCCATCGCATAGCGAACTGCGTAAAACTCCCACCATCGAAAGGAGCCCTCAATTGACTTAGTCGGCTCGTGAGCTTGCTCCGGCACTAGAACACCCCTTTAGTGTGACACTGTCGCCGAACTTTGAATTCGGGCACTGACTTTGGACTTTTGCGACGACGCGTGCGTGATCGCGGGTGTGTAGGGGCGAGCGGCCGGTCGCCCCTACGGGATATCGCGAGTCGGTACCTCGCGTAACAGCGAACAGCGCCGAGGGCTGAAGCCCACGGCTGAGTGAAAGCAAGCCCGGTGAACCGGGCTGGGGATGGGAGCCGGCTTGCAGCCGGCTTTCTATTACTGAGCCCGGTGCTTGAGCGCCGGGCGGTGCAGCGCGTTGACGAGCGACCGGTGCTCCTTTGAAAACATCGACCGCGCCGTGCGGGCGGGGTACACCGTCGTCGAGGTCCGCGAGGCGGATCAGCTGCGCCGTGCGCCAGGTGGCGGCCGTGTGGATCGCGGCCGAGCGGCGGGTTCCTGGGTTGTCGCCATGGACGCCCGCCGGAAGATTGCGGGCATGACGGAGACGGATCTGTCCGAAGTCGGCGAGGCGTCGGTGAATCCCGAGGCGCGGTACGAGCGCGGCCTGGGTCCGTTTCGCCTGCTTGCAGCTGCCGGCGACCCGTTCTATGTATACCAGCGATGTCTTCTACGTACTCCGTAACTCAGGCCCAGAGCCAGCTTCCCGGGTTGATCAAGAAAGCTGAGGAGGGTCAGCCGGTGCGTATCCGGCGGCGAGACGAGACCGTCGCTTTTCTGGTTTCGCGCGAGCGCATGGAAGCGATTGTCGAGACGATGGAGATTCTGGCCAATCCCGACGCCATGAAAGCCATTGCGGCGCACCGCGCGGGCCGAACGAAATTCCTTCCCCTCTCCGCGCTGGACGACTGAGCGGCGTGCGAGTCCGGCTGTCAGCGCAGGTCGTCGAGTTCGTGCGCAGCCAGGCGCCCGAACCGAGGCGCCGCCTACGTAGCGCTCTTCGTAGTCTGGCGCGTGACCAGGGCGATCTGAAACCGCTCGAAGGACCATTGCAGGAATACCACCGTCTTCGTGTGGGATCGTATCGGGTGATTCTCCGGTACGCGACCCCGAAAACAGTCGATGGTGTCTTCGCCGAACGCCGGAGCATCGTCTACGAGGTATTCGCGGAGACGTTGATCGACCGTCTAACGGGAAAACCCGAGTAGGTTGGAGGCGATCGGGGAACCCGACGTCACGCTCCGGCGGGGATCGAGGCAGAAGAGCAGAGCGGGCGGGAGCGCGTTTCCTTGACTCGCTGGGGTGTCTCGGTTAAGCGACTGCAGTTTGGTGCATGTGAGTGGAAAGCGAAGCCTCCGATCTGATCGCGGTGCGACGCCGCAAGCTGGAAGAGTTCCGCGGACGCGGCCTTAATCCATTTCCCAACGACTTCCGCCCGGCCGATACGGCGGCGGCAGTGCAGCAACGGTTTGGCGGGCTCAGCCGCGAGCAGCTGGAGGCGGGCGCCGACATGGTGAGCGTCGCCGGGCGCATCGTGGCCGTGCGCGACTTCGGACGGGCCTCGTTCATCCATCTGCAGGACCGCAGCGGCCGTATCCAAGCCTACGTCAAGCGCGATGGCGTCGGCGAAGAGGCCTTCGCCACCTTCAAGACGATGGATATCGGTGACTTCGCCGGCGTTGTGGGCCGCCCATTCCGAACCCGCACCGACGAGCTGACCATCAATGCCCGGGAGATTCGGTTGCTGGGGAAGGCGCTCCGCCCCCTGCCGGAGAAGTGGCACGGACTCACCGACACCGAAGCTCGTTACCGCCAGCGCTACCTCGATTTGATCGCCAACCCCGAGGCGCGCGCCATCTTCCTGATGCGCTCGCGCATGATGGAGCGGATTCGCGCCTTTCTCGCCGCCCGTGATTTCATCGAGGTGGAGACGCCGATGATGCACCCGGTTCCCGGTGGTGCGGCGGCGCGGCCGTTCATCACGCACCACAACGCGCTCGACATCGATCTGTACTTGCGCATTGCGCCCGAGCTGTACCTGAAGCGGTTGCTCGTCGGTGGTTTCGAACGCGTCTTCGAGTTGTCGCGCGTCTTCCGCAACGAAGGGGTATCGGTGCGGCATAATCCCGAGTTCACCATGCTGGAGTTCTACTGGGCCTACGCCACCTACGAAGATCTGATGCAGTTCACCGAGGAGCTGGTGGTGACGCTGGCGGACGAGCTGCTGGGGCGGCGCACGCTGCAGTACGGGGAGTGGACCATCGACCTGACGCCACCGTGGCGGCGCCTGTGCATGCCGGAGTACGTCGCGGCCCGCGCCGGCCTACCGCTCGACGCCGTGCTGGCGCTGGACCTCGAAACCCTGAAGACCGCGGCGACCAAGCTGGACGTGACGGTCGATCATGACTACGTGGCGCACCACGGGCCCGGCGCGGCCGGGTATTTGTTGAACGACATTTTCGAAGCGACGGCGGAACCGGAGCTGATTCAGCCGACCTTCGTCTATCAGTATCCGGTGGCGGTATCGCCACTGGCTCGCCGCAACGTCGAGCGGCCACTGTTCGTCGATCGCTTCGAGCCCTTCATCGCCAGGCGTGAGCTCGGCAACGCCTTCTCCGAGCTGAACGACCCGGACGACCAGCGGGCGCGCTTCGAAGAACAGCTACAGGCCCGCGCCGCCGGTGACGAAGAGGCGCACGTGATGGATGAGGACTTCCTGCGGGCGCTGGAGCATGGCATGCCGCCGGCAGCCGGCGAGGGTATTGGTATCGATCGGCTGGTGATGCTGTTCACCAACGCGCCGTCGATTCGCGACGTGATTCTGTTCCCCCACATGCGACCGGAGAGGAGATAGGTTCAAGAAGGGGTTCAAGGGGCCAAGGGTTCGAGGGTCCAAGGGGGGACTCGAACCCTGGACCCCTCGGACCCTCGAACCCCTTCAACATGCGTTACGAGCTGTTCATCGGTCTGCGCTATCTGCGTGCGAAGCGCACGGAGGCGTTCATCTCGCTGATCACGGTGATCTCCATGCTGGGGGTGATGATCGGGGTGATGACGCTGAATATCGTCCTCGCCGTCATGACCGGTTTCGAGGAGGACTTGCGCGACCGCATCCTCGGGTTCAACCCGCAGGTCGTCGTCCTCAGTTTCAACGGGACAATCACCGACTATGACGGGGTGGTGGGCCGAGTCCAGAACGTGCCAGGCGTGGTGGCCGCCGCACCGTTCGTCTACGGCCAGGTGATGCTGTCGGCGCAGCAGAACGTCACCGGGGCGGTGGTGCGCGGTGTGGGTCCTGCCTCCGAAGGGGTCATCGAGCTGCAGAAGCACCTCAAAGAGGGCGACGTCCACGAACTGGGCAAGCTGCATGACGTTCCACTCGACGACGGCAAGAAGGGCACCATCGAACTTCCGGGGCTGATCGTCGGTAAGGATGTGGCGCGCCAGCTCGGGTTGGTCATCGGCGATCCCGTCAATGTCATCTCGCCCGTGGCCACGCCGACGGCGGTCGGCATGGTGCCACGGGTGAAACGGTTCGTGGTCGTCGGCATCTTCGACTCCGGCATGGCCGAGTATGACGGCTCGCTGGTCTATATGGATCTGGCGCACGCGCAGCAGTTTTTCGATTTGGGTGACGCCGTCACCGGCATCGAGGTGCGGGTCACCGACCTCTACGGTGCCAAGGAAGTCGGTAACCGAATCTCCGCGGCGCTGGGCTTTCCGTTCCGCGTGCGCGACTGGATGGAGGTCAACCACAACCTGTTTTCGGCGCTCAAGCTGGAGAAGACGGTGTACTTCATCGTGCTGCTGCTCATCGTGCTGGTGGCGGCGTTCAACATCGTGGCCACGCTGATCATGGTGGTGATGGAGAAGCGCAAGGACATCGCGATCCTGAAGTCGATGGGGGCGACTGGCGCGGGCGTCGGCCGCATTTTCATCTTCAAAGGCATGATCATCGGGATCGTCGGGACCTTGATCGGCAACGCCGGGGGGTATGCCGCCTGCTGGCTGCTGAAGCGCTACCAGTTCATCGAGCTTCCAAAGGACGTGTTCTACGTCAACACGCTGCCGGTCAAGATGTACCCGGAGTACTTCGTTGCGGTCACGTTGGCGTCGCTGTTGATCTGCTTGCTGGCAACGGTGTATCCCGCCCGGCAGGCCGCGCGGTTGTCCCCAGTGGATGTCATTCGGTACGAGTGAGGACGCTTATGGGATATGGCATATGGCCGGTCTCAATCGCCATCTTGAGGCGGTCATATGCGAGCGCGATGTTCACCGTGTTCGTTGAACCATATGCTATCAGTCATAAGCCAATATGAGCCATAGGCCAATGCATGAGTGAGCCGCTGATTCAGGCCGTCGGGTTGTGCAAGAGCTACCGCGACGGACGAAACATCCACGTGCTGGTCGACCTCGATCTCCAGGTTGCGGCAGGGGAGACGGTGGCCATCGTTGGGCAATCGGGTGCCGGGAAGAGTACGCTCTTGCACCTGCTTGGGACCCTCGACCAGCCGACGGGCGGGAAGGTGCTCTTTGAGGGTGTCGATCTTTTCGGGCTGCGCGAGCGCGAGCAGGCGACTCTGCGCAACCGCGAGCTGGGCTTTATCTTCCAGTTTCATCATCTGCTGCCCGATTTCACGGCGTTGGAGAACGTGATGATGCCGGCATTGATCAGAGGGATGAGCGTGGCCGAGGCCGAGCCGCGCGCCCGTGCCGTGCTGGAGCGCGTCGGCCTGGGCGCGCGTTTGACGCATAAGCCGGGCGAGCTGTCGGGAGGCGAGCAGCAGCGGGTGGCGGTGGCGCGGGCCGTGGCCCTCTCGCCCCGGGTGGTGCTGGCGGATGAGCCGACCGGCAACCTCGATCCGATCACGGGGGCCGAGGTACAAAACCTCCTGATGGACCTCAACCGGGAGCACGGCATCACCCTCGTCATCGTCACCCACAACGACGCCCTCTCCACCACCGTGCATCGCACCTTGCGGTTGCAGAATGGCAGGTTGCATTGACCGCGAGGGCTCGATGAATCGGGCCGGACGGTCCATGACGCCGGCGCCCGACTGTCATCCCTCGGGGTTTACAGTCATCGGACCGTCTGGTAGGCGTAAGCGCCGATCGATTCTGCGGGAGCCATGGATGCGGACGCTGCCGGTGGTGATGGGGCTGGGCTTCCTGCTACGTCTGGTGGCCGTCGCGGCGGCTCAGCAAGGTGTCGAGCCTGAGAGTGTGAGACCGCAAGGCCCGCGGATCGACCGGGTCGTCGTCACGGGCAACCAGCGCGTGGAGGAAGAAGCCATTCGCGTGCAACTGCGCTCGCAGCCGGGCACCCGGTTCAAGGACGAGACGGTCGATAACGACATTCGCGCGCTCTACCGTATGGGCTTCTTCGACAACGCCGAAGCCGACCTGTCGGAGCAAAACGGCCTGTGGGTGCTCACCTTCCGCGTGACGGAACGGCCACTGATCAAAGACCTCGTTTTCGAAGGGAATCGCAAGCTCAATCGCGAGGAGCTCGAAGGCGCGCTCAAAGTCCGGCCCAACACCATTCTCGATCCGGAGAAGGTGCGTGGCGGCATCGAAGAAGCCAAAAAGTTGTATGAGAAGAAGGGCTACCTCGACGCCAAGATCGATTACAGCACCACGCCGACAGGCGAACACCAGGTGACGCTGACCTACAAGATCAACGAGGGCAAGGTGGTGCGCATCCAGAAGATCGTGTGCGAGGGGTCGCGTGCCTTCAGCCAGCGCGAACTCAAGCGTGTCATGCAGACGAAAGAGGAGTGGTTTCTTTCCTTTGTGACCGGTGCTGGCAACCTGGATAACGAAGCCCTCAAGACCGATACCGAGCGCCTGACGGCCTTCTACTACGACCACGGCTACATCGACGTGAAAATCGATGAGCCGGTGGTACAACGTACGGCCAAAGGCCTCAATGTCACCATCAAGATCGACGAGGGCAATCAGTACAAGGTGGGCACCGTCGACGTGGGCGGAGACTTGCTGCCGGATATGCGGAAGGCGCGTGAGAAATTGAGCCTCAAGCCGGGTGAGATCTTCCGCACCAGCAAGCTCCGCGAAGACATCAACAGCTTGACCGAAGCCTATGGCGACCAAGGCTACGCCTTCGTCAACGTCACACCAGACACGGAGGTCGATCGGACCGATAAGACGGTGAACGTGACCTACAAGGCCAGCCGCGGTCCGGAGGTCTACATCGATAAGATCGACGTCAGCGGCAACACCAAGACGCGCGACAAGGTCGTCCGGCGCGAGGTGGAGCTCGGGGAGCAGGAGCGCTTTTCCGGGTCAAAATTGCGGCGTAGCCAGGAACGCCTGCGCCGCCTCGGCTTCTTCGAAGACGTCAACATTACGACGCGCAAGGCCGAAAGCGAGGACCGGCTCGACTTGCTGGTCGACGTGAAGGAAGCTTCGACCGGCGCCTTTTCGGCCGGTGCGGGCATCTCCTCTGGTGAGAACTACCTGTTCAACGTCCGGCTCTCCGAGATCAACCTCTTCGGCCGCGGACAGCGGCTGGTCCTCAATGCCGACTTTGGCGCCATCCGCCAAAACTTCAGCCTCGACTTCACCGAACCGTACTTTCTCGATACCGAGCTGACGGCGGGCCTCAGTCTGTTCAACTGGAAGTTGATCTTCGACCAGTTCACCCGCGGTGGCACTGGCGCCAGCGTGCGCACCCTGTATCCGTTCAGTGCCCTGGGCTGGGACGCGCTGGGGCCGCTGCCGTTGCAGGACACGCGCTTTGGCCTGGAGTACCGCATCGAAAACGCAGAGATCACTGGCGTCAGTCCGACGGCACCCACGCAGATTCGTACTGAACAAGGGAGCAGCCTCACTAGCGCCATCATTCCCCGCGTGTTCCGGGATACGCGCAATCACCCGTTTGATCCGACCTCTGGCTCATCGCAGGATCTGTCGGTGGAAATGGCCGGCCTCGGAGGCGAAAGCAAATTCATCAAGGCGGAAGCCCGCGGGCGTTGGTACTACCCGTTCTGGAAGAGTCCCACCTTGGGAACGTTCACGCTCTCGACCGGCGGGACTCTGGGCTACGGTTTGGGCTACGGTGCGGAGCGTGAGTTGCCGCTCTTCGAGCGCTACTTCCCGGGCGGCATCAATTCCGTTCGCGGGTTCCGTATTCTCTCGCTGGGGCCGCGAAACGCCGTGTGGGATAATTATGGCCGTTTGCAGACTACCGCCGCCGTCGGGGGCAGCCAGCAACTCATTTTCAACGAGGAAATGATCTTCCCGATCGTCGAAACGCTCGGCTTGAAAGGGGTGGTGTTTTTTGACGCCGGCAATGCCTTCTCGGCTGCGCAAGGCATTGATTTCGGCGGGATGCGGATGGCAACCGGCGGTGGGGTGCGCTGGTTGTCGCCCATCGGTCCTCTGCGGATCGAGTTCGGTTTCCCTCTCAATCCCCACGTGGGCGATGACAAACAGACCGTGATGTTTTCGTTCGGCGGTCCACCCTGATGGATGACAGGCGCATGGCATATGGTGCATTGCCTATCGCCCGAGAACCGTTCTCCTTGCCGCGACCAGCGTTAGGCGGTAAGCGATACGTGAAACCTGTAGGAGGCTATTGTTCATGAAGGCTGTTTGGTGGATCGTCGCAGGAGTGCTGGCCGCGAATGTCGCCCTGGCGCAGAGTACGCCGAAGATCGGCTATGTCGACTTGCAGCGTGCGCTCAACGAATCAGAGGCCGGCAAGAAGGCCAAAGAGGAGTTCAAGGTCCAAGTGGACAAGCTGCAAGCGCAGTTGAAAAAGCAGAAAGACGAGATCGAAAGCTTGAAGGATCAGCTCGACAAGAAGTCGCTGGTCATGAAGGAAGATGAGCGCGGCGGACTCGAGGAAGAGTACCGCAAGAAGCTTCGCGACTTCGAGCGCAACTACAAAGATTCGCAGGCCGACCTCCAGAAGAAGGATAACGAGCTGACCGGCGTCATCATCCGGGAGCTCCAGGAGATCATCCGCGCATACGGCGAGCGCGAGAACTACACGGTCATCCTTGAGACCAGTAGCAACGCGATGCTGTACGGGGCCAAGAGCGCCGACCTGACCGACGCCATCATGCAACAGTACAACAGCGCGCATCCCGGTAAGAAGAAAAAGGAAAAATGAGCGCGAACGCCTTGTTCGTGAGGACCGCGTATGACTGTCAACCAGCGGGTGTTCGATTACCACGAGATTGCGTCGCTGTTGCCGCATCGATTCCCGTTCCAGTTCGTCGATCGGGTGCTCGAGTTTGAAGACGGCCGGCGGATCGTGGCGTTGAAGAACGTTTCCATCAACGAGCCGTTTTTCCGCGGGCATTTCCCCGAGCAACCGTTGATGCCGGGAGTGCTCATCTGCGAGGCGCTGGCGCAAGCGGGAGCGCTGCTGGCGCACCGGTCCCATGACGGAGTGCAGGAGGGGCGCGTCGTGGTGCTGGCCGGTCTCGACCGGGTTCGCTTCCGGCGCCCGGTGGTGCCGGGCGATCAACTGCACTTGGAGGTGGTGCTGCTCAAGCGCCATCGGCCGCTGTGGAAAATGCGCGGCGTAGCCCGCGTCGATGGAGAGACGGTAGCGGAGGCGGACCTTTCGGCCATGGAAGTCGAAAGGACACGCCAGCCGTGAGCCCTCCGCGCATCCATCCGACCGCCATCGTCGCGGCGGGTGCGCAACTCGACATCGACGTCCAGGTTGATGCCTACGCCATCATCGGTCCCAAGGTGCGCATCGGACGCGGCACCACCGTCGGGGCGCACACCGTCATTGACGGTCGCACGACCATCGGCTGCGAGAACCGTATCTTTCACCATGTTTCGATCGGCGCCGTCCCGCAGGACCTCAAGTACCGCGGCGAGGACAGCGAACTGATCATCGGCGACCACAACCTCATTCGCGAGTTTGCCACGCTGCATGTCGGCACCAGCGGTGGTGGCATGGTCACTCGCGTCGGCGACCATAATTTGTTGATGAATTACAGCCACACCGCCCATGATTGCCACATCGGCAGCCACAATGTCGTCGCCAACGGCGCACAGTTTGCGGGGCACGTGGTCGTGGAGGACTACGTCATCGTCGGCGCACTGGTGGGGATCCATCAATTTGTAAAGATCGGCGAATCGGCTATCCTGGGTGCCGGTGCCATGGTGACGCAGGATGTTCCGCCGTTTTGCAATGCCACGGGCGACCGGGCGCGGCTGCACGGGCTCAACCTCGTGGGTCTCAAGCGCCGCGGGTTCAGCCCCGAACTGGTGTGTGACATCAAACGGGCGTATCGCATCGTCTTCAAATCCGGCCTCAAGGTTGCCGAGGCGGTGGCCACGGCGCGCCAGGAGATTCCGGCATCACGTGAGGTGGATCGGCTCCTCTCGTTCGTTCAGGCGTCGGAACGGGGAGTGTGCCGGTAGAAGACGTCGCCCATCGCTTATGGCTTATCGTGCGGAGACAGGGCGATACGCGATATGCGACATGCGATCAGCGGCGAAGCCTCAGACATGCAACGCGTTGGACTCATTGCCGGGAACGGCCGCTTCCCGCTGATATTCGCCCGCAGCGCTCGGGCGCAAGGCTTCGAGGTGATTGCCGTCGCGCACCACGGGGAGACGCTGCCCGAGCTGGCCGAGCTGGTTCACGCGATTACGTGGGTGAACGTCGGCGAGTTGGGACGTATCATCCACACCTTACAGCTGGCGGGTGTGGAGCGTGCGGTGATGGCCGGCGGGATCCGTAAAGCGGCGCTGCTCGAACACTTCGCTCCCGACGAGCGCGCGCTGAGCTTTCTCGCCCGTCTGGTGCACTTGGGCGACGATGCCCTCCTCCGTGGGGTGGCAGCGGAATTGGAGGCCGAAGGCATCGAGGTCGCTCCGTCGACGCTGTTTCTCGAAGCCTTGTTGGCGCCGTCCGGAACATTGACACAGCACGGTCCGAGCGAAACGCAGTGGCGCGACGTTCGCCATGGCATCGAGGTGGCGCGGGCGATCGGCCGCTGGGACATCGGCCAAAGCGTCATCATCAAGTCCGGCATGGTACTGGCCGTGGAGGCCATCGAAGGCACCGACGCGACCATTCGGCGGGGAGGGAGCCCCGGCGCCGTCGTGGTCAAGGTGAGCAAACCACAACAGGATCTTCGCTTTGATGTTCCCGCCGTGGGTCCGGAAACGGTGCGCGTGTGCATCGCGGCCGGCATCGCCGTGCTTGCGGTCGAGACCGGGAGGACGCTGCTTCTGGAAAAGGAAGAACTGCTGCGTCAAGCGGACGCGAACGGCTTGAGCATCGTAGGCGTGGTGATCGGCGCTGCGCCGGCGGAGCCGCAATGACCACACCGCTGCGGGCCGCCGTCGTTGGCGTCGGGCACCTTGGGGTGTTCCATGCCGAAAAATACGCCAGCATGCCTGACGTCGATTTGGTTGCCGTCGTCGATGCCGATGCGGACCGTGCGCGGGCCGTGGCCGCCCGCTGTCGGACGGAAGGGCTGACGGATTACCGCCAGCTGTTCGGCCGCGTCGACTGTGTCAGCCTGGCGGTGCCATCGCCGCTGCACTTCCCGCTGGCGCTTGACCTCCTGACGCACGGTGTCGACGTGCTGGTGGAGAAACCAATGACGACTACGGTGGCGGAGGGCCGCGCGCTAGTCGACTCGGCCGAGCAGCGCCAGCGGATCTTGCAGGTCGGGCATTTGGAACGCTTCAATCCCGCCATTCGCGCGCTGGCTGGCGTGGTCACCCAGCCCCGCTTCATCGAATGTCATCGCCTGGCGCCATTCGTCGAGCGCGGCACCGATGTCGATGTGATCTTGGATCTCATGATCCACGACCTCGACGTCATCCTGAGCCTGGTGTGTGCCGACGTGCAATCGGTGGAGGCGGTCGGGGTGCCGGTGTTGTCCGAAAGCGTGGACATCGCCAACGCCCGCTTGCGGTTCACCAGCGGTTGCATCGCCAACATCACCGCCAGCCGCGTTGCGCTCAAGCGCGAGCGCAAGATCCGCATCTTTCAAGCCGATACCTATGTGTCGGTGGATTACGGGGAAAAACACGTGCGCGTCTGTCGCCGTGTGATCGCCAATGGCGCGCCCTCCATCACGGTCGAAGAGCACGCGCTGGGCGAAGGGGATGCGCTGTTCGATGAAATCGAGCATTTCGTCCACGCCGTGCGGACCCGGCAACGTCCCTTGGTGGACGGGCGTACGGCGTTGCGTGCGCTAGAGGTTGCCGAGCGCATTCGCGTCAGCCTGGAGACGGCATGAGCGGCGCGGCTCGCAAGGTGCTGCTGGTCGCCGGAGAAGCGTCTGGCGATCTGCACGGCGCCGCGTTGGTGGCGGCGTTGCGGTGCAGCGATCCTGATCTTGAAGTGTGGGGTGTCGGCGGTGGACGCTTGCGCGCGGCCGGCATGCACATCCTGGTCGACACAGCGGCTGTCTCGACTATGGGGTTTGTCGAGACCTTCGGCACGCTGGGCCGGTTGCTCTCGACGTACCGGCGCCTGCGGCGTTTTCTGGTGGAAGAGCGGCCCCAACTCGTGGTGCTGATCGATTTTCCCGAGTTCAACCTCTTCCTTGCCAAGCGCGCCAAGGCCATGGGCATCCCCGTCTTTTATTACATCGGCCCGCAAGTGTGGGCGTGGCGGCGCGGACGCGTGCGCAAGATCGCGCGCCGCGTCGACCGCCTCGGCCTGGTTTTTCCGTTCGAGCCGGAGCTGTATAAAAATGGTCGTGGCCTGGCCGAGTTTGTCGGCCATCCGCTGCTCGATGCGGCGCGCCCCACCCGCACGCGTGAAGCAACCCTGGCCCACTATCATCTGGATCCGGCGCGCCCTCTGCTGGCGCTCCTCCCGGGCAGCCGGAAGAAGGAGCTGCGCCATTTGATGCGGCCCGCGATGGAGGCGGCTGAGCAGCTTCGCCAGAGCGGCTGGCAAGTCGTCATCGCGTTGGCGCACACGTTGACCAGAGACGACGTGGCGGCGGCGCTGGGTGGAAAGTTGCCGGCGGTGCCGATCGTGGAAAACGACACGTACAACCTGATCCACGCCGCCGATACCGTGCTGGTGGCGTCGGGGACGGCGACCCTCGAGACGGCGTTGCTGGGTCGGCCGATGGTGATCATGTACCGCGTCGCGCCGCTGACGTTCGCGTTGGCGCGCTTGCTGGTGCATGTCGATCACATCGGTATGCCGAACCTCATCCTGGGCCGCGCGGTGTTTCCGGAGTTGATCCAAGGCGATGTGACCCCCGAAAGGCTGGTGGCGGCCGTGCAGGACGTATTCGCCCGGCGGGGCGAGCTGGTCGAGGCGCTGCGCGAATTGCGCGGCAAATTGGGTGAACCCGGCGCCGCCGGCCGTGCCGCACGCATGGCGTTGGAGCTGATGGCATGAAGCAAGCCCACCTCTATCGCAGGCTGCTGACCTACGCGCGGCCCTACTGGTGGCCGCATTTCAGCCTGGCCTTTCTGTGCATGCTCCTGTTCAGCGCCACCAATGGCGCCATGCCGTTTCTGATCCAGCACATCTTCGACGATGTGTTCACCAACAAGAACCTGTTCGCCTTGAAGATCCTCCCGGGGATCATCGTGGGGACGTTCCTGTTTCGCGGGATCGTTGGCTTCGGGAGCACGTATCTGACCGATTATGTTGGCCAACGCGTCGTGGCTGACATGCGCAACGCGCTGAACGACCACATCCAGCATCTGTCGCTATCATTCTTCAACCGTACCCCGACCGGCACCATTGTCTCGCGCATTACCAACGACGTCTCGCTGGTCCGCTCGGCACTCACCGATGCCGTGGCCTCGGTGCTGAAGGATGCCTTCTCTCTGATCATTTTGATTGCGGTGGCGTTCTACCAGGATTGGTTGCTCTCGCTGATCGCCTTTGTTGTGTTCCCCGTATCGGTCTTGCCCGTCATCCGCCTCTCCAAGCGCCTGCGGGGGTTCTCCAGAAGCGGCCAGGTGTCGATGGGGAACATGACCATGCTGCTGCAGGAGACGATCCAGGGGAACCGGGTGGTCAAGGCCTTCGGCATGGAGGGGTACGAGAAGCAGCGTTTCGCCGAGGAGAACGATCGCTTGTTCCGGCTCTACATGCAGGCCACGCGTATCCGCGCCTTCACCAACCCGATGATGGAAATCCTCGCCGCCTTCGGCATCGCCGGCGTGGTGTGGTACGGCGGCTACAGCGTCATCGTCGGCGGCCGCACCCAGGGGGGCTTCTTGGCGTTCCTGACGGCGCTCTTCCTGCTGTACGAGCCGTTCAAGGGACTGGCGAAGACGAACAACGCCATCCAGCAAGCCATGGGCGGCGCGGAGCGCGTCATGGAACTGCTCGATACGGGGACCGACGTGGTAGACCGTGGCGCGCGCCGTCTCGATCACGTGCGCCACGGTATCCGCTTCGAGGGTGTGAGCTTCCGCTACGATCAGGAGTTCGTGCTGCGCGGCGTGGACCTGGAAATCGGACGGGGAGAGGTGGTCGCACTGGTTGGCATGAGCGGGGGCGGAAAGAGCACGCTTGCCGACCTCATTCCACGTTTCTACGATGTTGCCGAGGGACGCATCACCATCGATGGCATCGACATCCGCGAGTATACGCTTGCCAGTCTGCGGGCGCAGATCGCGATTGTGACGCAGCACACTTTCCTGTTCAACGACACGGTCCGCAATAACATCGCCTACGGCGACATCGCGCAGGACATGAAGGCCATTGTCGCTGCGGCCAAGGCTGCCAATGCCCACGACTTCATCATGGAACTGCCCGACGGCTATGACGCCATGATCGGCGAGCTGGGTGTCAAACTGTCCGGTGGCCAGCGCCAGCGCCTGGCGATCGCGCGGGCGTTGGTGAAAGACGCTCCCATCCTGGTGCTCGATGAGGCCACGTCCGCTTTGGACAACGAGTCGGAGCGCCTGGTGCAAGGCGCGCTGGAAGTGTTGATGCGCAACCGGACCACCCTGGTGATCGCGCACCGCCTGTCCACCATCCGCCGTGCCGATCGCATCGTGGTGATTGTGCGCGGGCAGGTGGTCGAGCAGGGAACACACGAAGAACTGCTGACGCTCAATGCCGAGTACCGCAAGCTGTACGATCTGCAGTTTCAGGGCGCCGACGAGTCGGCGCCGAAGGTCCTGCATTGAGGCACCGCCGCCAGCGGCCTCGGCTGCGCGAGATGTTCCTGCGCCTGCTCACCGTGGTTGCGCCCATTCTCCTCAGCGCTGCGTTGTGGGTGATTTCGAAGACGCTCCGCACCCGCTTCGCCGGTGCCGACGGACTCTTTGAGCGCTGGCGGCGGGGCGAGCAGGTCATCATTGCGTTTTGGCACGATCGTGCGGTGATGATGCCGGTTGCCTATAGGGGTCGGAAGATGTGCATCATGAACAGCCAGCATCGCGATGGCGAGATCGCCACACGTGCGGTGGCGTGGTGGGGCATCCGCTCGGTGCGCGGCTCGGCCACGCGCGGGGGGGCGGCCGGGTTCCTGCAACTCCTGAACGCGTACCGCGCCCATTATGATCTTGCGGTGGTGCCCGACGGGCCGCGCGGGCCACGACATGTGGTCAAGCCGGGCATCATTCACCTGGCACGGGCGACCGGCGCACCGATCTTTCCCGTGACCTACGCGGCGACGCGCCAGCGACAGTTGCGGAGTTGGGACCGCCTGATCATCCCGCTCCCGTTTGCCCGCGTGCTGTACGTTGCCGGTGAACCCATAGAGGTCTCCCGCTACGCCGACTCCGAGGAGCTGGAAGCAAAACGACGCGCACTCGAAACCCGGCTCAATGAGATTACGGCAGCGGCAGAATCAGAGGTCGCGAGTTGAGCGGGAACACGACTGCTGAAGCGCCGGTGCGCTCCGGAGTGGCTGGCGGGGTTGCGTACGCAGCCTACGATGCCGCCGGCCTCGTCCTCGGGCTGGCCGCCGCACCATTCCTGCCGCTGCTGCGGCTGACGCGCTACGGCCGCGGCCTAGCTGAGCGGCTAGGTCGCCTCCCGCTGGCGGCACGCGGTCTGCGGAATCCCGTCTGGGTCCACGCGGCGTCGGTCGGTGAAGTGTTGGGGGCGGCGGCGTTGGTCGAGCAGTTGCGGCAACACTGGCCCGACCGGCAGGTGTTGGTGTCGACCACGTCCGTCGGCGGCCGCGAAACCGCCCGCGCTCGGCTCGGTGCCGACGCGGTGATGCTGTTGCCGCTGGACATCGGTCCCGTCGTCGAGCACGTGGTGCGGGCGCTACGGCCCTGCTGCCTCGTGCTGGTGGAGACGGAAATCTGGCCGGCGCTGATCCGGGCAGCGGCGCGAAACCGCGTCCCGTGCGTGATGGTGAGTGGCCGCATCTCGGCTCGTGCCGCGACGCGTTATCGGTGGGTGCGGTGGTTGACGCGTGCGGTCGTGGCGCAGGTCAGCGCCTTCGCCATGCAAACCGACGCCGACGCCGCGCGGATCATTGCGCTGGGTGCATCTCCGGCGCGCGTGCGGGTCGTCGGCAGCCTGAAATTCGCGCGCGCCGGCGCTACCGAATCCGGTTCGGTGCATGCAGTCGCTTTGCAGGCGCTGGTCAGCGGGCGGTTGCTACTGGTTGGCGCAAGCACACACGCCGGCGAGGAACAGATGGTTCTGGACGCGTGCGTGCCGCTCTGGAGCGAACATCCTGATATGCTCCTGTTGATTGCGCCGCGGCGGCCCGAGCGCGTCGATGAGGTGAGCCAATTGTTGGCGGGCGCGGGTGTCGTGTGCGAGCGCCGCAGCACACTACGCCAGGCGGTCGCCCGGTCGACACAGGTGCTGCTACTTGACACACTAGGAGAGTTGCCCAATTTGTTACCCATAGCCCGAGCCGTTTTCGTCGGCGGCACCATCGTGCCGGTAGGAGGACATAACGTGTTGGAGCCAGCGCTCTTCGGAAAACCAGTCGCTTTCGGTCCGTTCACCGAAAACGTTGCCCTGGCCGCTGGGGCGTTACTGGACGGTGCCGCCGGTACCAGGGTGCACGGTGCGGAGGAACTGCGAGCGGAGTGGAGCCGCCTGTTGCGCTGTCCGGACGTCGCCGATCAGATGGGGGCACGCGGCCGCGCCGTGGTGACGGCCCGAGCGGCAGTGGCGCAACGCACCTTCGAAGTGGTACGCAAGTGTGTGGACGAAAGCGCCTGATCGAGCCCTCTGTTCGTAAGCGGCCGGGCCCTGGCGTGAACTGAGATGTCGAGCGTAGCGCAGAGTCTTCGCGATGTAGTGTGGAATCGCCGCGGTGTGCGGGGTTGGGCGGCGTGGCTCGCACTGCAGCCGGCCAGCGGCCTGTTCGCCACAGGCGTGGCGCTGCGCAATCTCGCCTATCGTGTCGGCGTGCTGCCGGTGCACCGCGCCAGGATCGCCGTCGTCAGCGTCGGCAACCTGTCGGTGGGCGGGACCGGCAAGACGCCGGTCACCTTGTGGCTGGCGCGGCGGCTGGCCGCAGCTGGACTGCGGGTGGGGATTCTCCTGCGCGGGTACAGCGGCCGGGCCAGCGGGGTCACCGTGGTGTCCACGGGCAGTGGGCCGGAGGCCGATGTCGACGCCGTCGGGGACGAGGCCGTGATGCTGGCGAAGTCCTTTGATGGCGTGGTGCTGACGGCGCGCCGGCGTATCGAGGGGGTGGCGGCGGCCGAGCAGCTGGGCTGTCAAGTGGTGGTGTTGGACGATGGTTTTCAGCACCGGGCGTTGGCGCGCGATTTCGATCTCGTGCTGATCGGCGGCCGCTCAGCCGGCCTGCTGCCCGCCGGTCCGATGCGCGAACGCACCGCGGCCCTGCGGCGTGCCGACGCCGTGGCCGTCGTGCTCAAGAACGACGATCAGGCCATCGCGATGCCGGCGATTGCCAAGCCGTCGTTCGTCGTCCGGCTGGTACCCAAGGCGTTGGTCGAATCGGACGCGGGCCGCTGGCGCGAACTGCCCATCGGCTTGTTGTCTGGACGGCGCGTCGCAGTCGTGGCCGGGGTCGCGGATCCGGCGCCGTTCTACACGACGCTGCGGTTGTGGGAGGCCCAGGTCGAGGAAATTTTCGAGTTTCCCGATCACCATGCGTACACGCGGGCGGATTGGCAGCGCATTACGCGTGGCGCGCGGGACCTCGAATTGATCGTGACGACGGAGAAGGATTTGGTGAAGCTCGAGCAGTTCCCTTTCCCAAGGGGGAAACTGGTGGCGCTCCGTATCGCACCACAGGTGGAGAACGCTGAGGCGCTGATCCGGTCGGTGCTGCAGCGCGCAGGCCTACCGAGGGCGGCATAAGTCTAGGAGGAATCGATGGCAATCAATCAGGAGTTATTGGAGATTCTCGCCTGCCCAAAATGCAAAGGCGATGTGCATCTCACCGACGCGCAGGACGGGCTGATTTGCAACCGCTGCAAGCTCATGTACCCAATCAAGGACGATATCCCGGTCATGCTGATCGACGAGGCGATCCCCGTCTGAGATGGCATTCAACGGTCAGCCGTCAGCTTGCAGGTTCACATCTGAACTGAACGCTGGTGGCTGATTGCTGACAGCTTCCCCATGCGTTTCCTCGTTGCGCAGACGAGTTTCCTTGGCGATGTGGTTCTGAGCACGCCGGTGTTCACGGCGCTGCGCCGGCACTACGCGGGAGCGCACATCACGGCGCTGGTGCGGCCCGAGGTGGCTGGCGTGCTCGACGACCATCCGGATGTGGATGCGGTCCTTACCGACGATAAGCGGGGTGGTGAGGGTGGAATTGCCAGCCTTCGCGTCTTGCGCAAAATCCGCGACGGCAACTTCGATGTGGCGTTGGCGTTGCACAAGTCGTTTCGCACGGCGTGGCTCTTGGCTGCGGCCGGTATTGGCTGGCGTATAGGTTTTCGACAAAGTGCCGGCTGGTTTCTGTACCATCGGCGCGTGCAACGCGATGCGACGCGGCATGACGTCGAACGGAATTTGTCGATCCTCAGCGGCCTCGGGCTCGACCCCTATCAGGGCGAGCCACGCTTGTATGTCGCGTGCCGGCGCGAAGCCGTGGTCCGCTTCCAGTCCGCTCTGCGCGCGCGCGGCGTCGATCCGGACGCGCCCCTCGTTGGCATCGCGCCCGGATCGGTCTGGGCGACGAAACGCTGGATGGAGGAGGGCTATGCCGCGCTGCTCATCGGACTGCAACGCGACCTCGGTGTTACCCCTGTGCTGCTCGGCTCAGCGGGTGACACGGCGTGTGCAGAGGCGATTCATCGCGCCGCCGGGGGAGTCGGCGTCAACCTTGTGGGGCAGACCGATCTCGGCATGCTGGTCGCAGCGATTGACCAGTGCCGCGTGCTGGTCGCCAACGACAGTGCGCCGGTGCATATCGCGGTGGCGCGTGGGACCCCGGTGGTGGCGATTTTCGGCCCCACGGTGCCCCGGCAGGGCTTCGGTCCGTACACCGATCGCGCCCGTGTTGTGGAGCGGGAGTTGCCGTGCCGGCCCTGCGGGCGTCACGGTGGCCGTCGCTGCCCGCTCGGGACGCATGCGTGTATGCGAGAGATCACCGCCCTGGACGTTCAGCGCGCCGTGATCGATCTCTTACCCCAGTGTGCCGGCGCCACACCCGTGGCGCAGTCCTCGGCGGTGCGCTGACGGCGTGGAGCGGCGTGTTCATCCCGGACGGTTTTGAGCACGTGAGAGAGGAGCGCACTTCGATTCTGGTGCGTTCGGATGCCCGCGAATGGCTCGTGCCGCTCTTGATGGCAGGGGACCGCGGCTGGGCAGGATATGCCATGCGCGCCCTGCCGGGCGGACGGGGCGGCGCGGTCGTGGTGCGGGTCGACGAGCATGAGGTGGTGCTGCGGACCTGCCGGCGTGGCGGCCTGCCGGCCCGCGTACTGCACGACACGTACTTTGGCTGGACGCCGCGCCCGTTCCGGGAACTGTGCTTGCTCGAGACCCTGCGGCGGGGCGGCGTGCCGGTGGTTGAGGTCGTGGGGGCGCGTGTGCGCTGGTTGGTGCCGGGCTGCTACAAGGGGTGGATCGCAACACGATATGTTCGTGACGCATGCACGCTCTGGGAGTGGGTGTGCGGTGGGGATGGCCAGTGGCAGCGACCGGCCGTGTGGCGTCTGGTGGGGAAGGCGATTCGCCGGCTGCACGACGCCGGGAGCAGACACCCCGATCTCAATCTGCGCAACATTCTCCTCTGCCCGGGGACTGAAGCTCCCACGGTGTTGTTGGTCGACTTCGACCGGCCACTATGGTCTGGAGTTCACGGGCCGGATGCGGATCTGGTGCGGCTGCGGCGCTCGGCACGGAAACTGGACCCGCAGGGGAGCCGAGTTACAGCGGCGGACCTGGAAGATTTGCTGGCGGGATACGGCGAGGCCAGCCCGTGACCGCCGACCGCATTCTGATCGTGCTGCTGGGAGCGATTGGCGACGTGACGCTGGCGTTGCCCTTGCTCAACCGCCTGCGGCGCGGGTACCCGAAAGCCCGCATCGTCTGGGCGGTCGAGCCGGCTGCCGCGCCGCTCTTGCAGCATCACCCGGCGCTGAACGAGGTTCTGCTGTTCGATCGGCCTGGCGGGGTGTCCGCGTTTTTACATTTCCTGCGGCAGGTCCGTGCCGAGCGTGCCGAGTTGACGCTCGATCTGCAGCGCCACCTGAAGAGCGGCATCGTCAGCCGCGCCTCAGGGGCACCGGTGCGGTTGGGGTTCCATCGGCGGAACGCGCGTGAAGGAAACTGGCTGTTCAATACCGACGCCGTGGATCCCATGCCGCACTTGAGCCCGAAGTTGCAGCAGTTCCTGCGCTTTGCCGACTGGCTGGGCATTGAGGATGCTCCGGTCTCGTTTGGGCTCGGGCTGAGCGACGCGGAGGAGAAGCGGGTGGACGAACTGCTCTCCGGTGTGCCGTCAGCGTTCGTCGTCGGCTTTGTGGGTGCGAGCTGGGAAAGCAAGCTGTGGTTCGCGGGGCCTACCGCATCCGTTGCCGATGCTTTGGCGGCCCGAGGTGTTGGGGTGGTGCTCATTGGCGGGAAGGCTGACGCGGAATTTGCTGCGGCGGTAACCAGTAAGGTGCGCTCGCCGGTGCACAATCTGGCCGGCCGCACGACGCTGCGCGATCTGATCGGCATCTTCCGCCGAGCCCGCGCGGCATTCGGGCCCGATACCGGACCCATGCACATCGCGGCGGCGGTCGGTACTCGTGTCGTGTCGCTGTGGGGGGCCACCAGCCCGGCGCGTTCCGCGCCTTGGGGGAGTGAGGATCGCGTCATCCTCGGGACAGCGCCGTGCAGCCCCTGCTATCGGCGTCGCTGCCCCATCGGGCGCTTGTGCATGGAGTCGATCGCAGCCGAGGCGGTGGTTGCCAAATTGATTGAGTAAACCCGGAAACAGGAGTTGATGCCTGCGTGCCAGGTACCCGGAGAATGAATTCGCGGCAACGAGAGGCACGAATTGGGCCTGCGCCGACTGGTGAGCGTGTGAATAGTGCTAGTCTCACTTGAACGCGGCGAAGAGTTCCTGCAACGCCTGCATCTGGCCGCCACGGGTCGAGGAGGGTACGAGCATCGGTGTCTTGACCCCCGCATCGTACCAGGCCTCGAGGCCGTCGCGTACCTGTGCCACGGAGCCGTAGAGCGTGACATCCGAAAGCCAGGCGTCGCTCATGAGGGCGGGGATCTTGTCGTGTTCGCCAGCTGCCAGGGCGCGCTGGATGGCGCGCATCTCCTCTTCATACCCCGCTTCGATCCAGTAGTTCTGGTAGTTCGGCAGCATCACATACATGGTGAGCGTCTTGCGCATCACTGCGGCCGCGGCGGCGCGGTCGTCGGCGATGCAGGTGGGAATCATGTCGCCGACAAAGAAGCTGGCGCGCACTGTGTCAGGGAGGACCGAGAGCGACGTTCGCATATGCGAGCGGGCGGCGTTGGCCCACACCGCGCCCTGCGCAATTTCGCCGGACAACGCCACCATCTTCTTGCGCAAGGTGGCGAGAATGATCGGCGGTAGATCGCCCCAGCGCTGCGCACCCTGGCGCAACTGGTCGACGAAGCGGCGCATGTCCGCCAGCGGTTTCCCGGCTTTGACACCGAAGTGCGCGTTCATGACGTCGTGGCTGACGCCGATGCCGAAGCGGAAGCGGCCGCGGCTGAGTTCGTGAATGAATGCGGCGGTCTGGGCGTAGTCGAACGGGTGCCGGGTATAGATGTTGGCGATGGCGGTGCCGAACTCGATCTCCTTGGTACACAAGGCCAGGGCTTCACACAAGCCCACCCCATCGCCGAAGCTGGCGCAATAGATCCCAGAGAAGCCCTGGCGCTCGATTTCCTGCGCCACTTCCAAGGTTGCCTGGCGCCGGCCGGGCATGGCCGCCAAACTCACTGCAGGTTTCTTCATGATGACATCCCTCTCTTGCGGAAGTGAAAGATCCCGGCGAAAGCTGAAAACCCAAAACGCAACGAATTCGGCTTGACGTTTTGGGTATTACGTCTCACGCTTTCCTCTCGCCAGCCGCGTCAGCTCATCCCGTTGCGACCATTCGAAGCGGACGCGTTTCCCTCCTTGCCGCGCCGCGACGCCGGTGCCGCGTGCGACGGTGCCGATCACCGTTGCGGGAATCTTCCGGCGCCTCAGCCCGCGCAGGAGCGGGCCCGCATCATGCTGCGATATGGTCAGCAATAAGGCGCCGGAACCTATCAGTCCGAGTGGACGAAGTCCAAAGTGCGCACATAGCTGGGCGGTATAGGTGTGTACGGGGATGCGATCGAGGTCGACGATCAAGTGCTTGTGGGAGGCCGTGGCGAGTTCAAAGAGGGCGGCGGCAACGCCGCCTTCGGTGGGGTCATGCATTGCCGTGGCACCGGTGCGCGCAGCCAGCTGGGCCTCCGGGACGATCGAAATCCCGGGTCGGTGGTGGAAACGGGCAGCTTCCCGCTGGCCCGCGGCCCCGAGGACCTTGCGTGCGTCACGCGCGAACGTCCGCGCGATGATCGAGGTGCCTTCGATCCCGGCAAGCTTGGTCATGATCAGGGCATCGCCGGCGCGCGCGCCCGCAGGCGTTACCAACCCGTCGTGTGCAACGATGCCTTGCATGTCGCCGGCAACGATCGGCTGGTTTACCGCCGTAGACACTTCCGTGTGCCCGCCGGTCACCGCGATGCCCAAGTCGCGGGCGCTGCGGTCAATATCTTGGAAAATCTGCTTGACGACCCGTGGCGTGGTGCCGGACGGAACGATGATGCTGGCCTGAAACCATGCCGGTCGCGCTCCCATGACGGCGACATCGTTGGCGTTCACGTGCACCGCGTACCAGCCGATCTCCTCGGCGGTAAACGTCACGGGGTCACTTTTCAGGATCAGGTATTGGGAACCAAGATCGATGACCGCGGCATCTTCACCAAACGCCGGTCCCAGCACGACGCGGCGGTCCGGGGCGCCGCGGAAGCGAAGAAGCCGTTGCAGGAGGGCGACTGGCAGCTTGCCAGGAAGTAAACGCATGGCTCTCGGTCGGCGAGTCGGCTGTGGCTGGGCTATGCCAAGAACACTGTGGGCCTGCGACGGTACGCAGTCGGTGCGAGGCGCACCCGCGTTAGCGGACCCGTTCCACGTGGGCGTACTTCGTGTCCTCGGACCAGCGGTAGGTGACGTCATACTGCTGAACGTTGCGCCGGATCCGACTTGGTTGCCCCTTATGATCTGCTTTCGCCATACGAGTCCTTTCGAATCCGATAGCCTGTGATCAAAATACCGTGGCGAATCTGGCGAATCAACATGGCCGCGGACGGCCGGCGCGAGCCGTGCGCGGCTCGTTCGACTCGCACGGGTGCCATGATTTGGCACATCGCTTGCGAAATAGTCAGATCCAGCACACCACTCTATGACGTGGGATCGATCCATGACTTGCCGGCCTATCCGTTCTCGGCTCTGGCATGATTTTCGCTCTTAGGTTTATCGACGGCGAGAGGAAAGAGACAAATGAAAACAACCCGTTCTCAGTCCGAAGTCGCAATAAAAACTCAGCTCCTCAAGATCGGGGTGGAAGTCTTTCCGGTCTATGGCGATGAGAAGTTGGGATGGAGCGTCGATGCTGGGGACTTATACCCGCAGATCCCGGCTTGGTTTCGCTACCGGTCGATCGACGAACTCTTCTTCGCGCTGGTGAATCTGAACATCAGCCCGGAAGGGCAGGCCTAGTCGACCGTTGAGGTTGCTGTACCGATGACGGGCCTCTTCGTACGCGAGACGGCTGATTCGATTTTCACAACGAACTAGAAGCAACTTGCTAGATCCCATCCTCTTGCCCGCACACGGCAGAGCCTCAGTGCTCTGCGGTCTCAAGCAGTTAACTCACCACGCATTCCACCGTTACCTTGACTCATGGTCGTGTTTTGAGCAGCGTTGGCCCTAACCTGCAGGCATTACCGCTGACGCAGGTGGAAAGAGGAAACGTGACGGAGACTCCCTACTATCTGCCCATCGCTGACGAGGTCGAGATCTTCACGGCAGCTTACGCCAGCCGGCTTCCCATTCTGCTGAAGGGTCCTACCGGGTGTGGGAAAACACGCTTTGTCGAGTACATGGCCTGTGTGCTGCGCAAGGCGGCCAATGGCGCGCAGCCGGAGGAACATGGCATTCCTGGGAATCTGATTACGGTTGCGTGTCACGAGGATCTGACGGGCAGCGATTTGGTTGGTCGCTACCTGATCAAGGGTGACGAGACGATATGGATCGACGGGCCACTGACGCAGGCGGTGAAAGCCGGCGCCATTTGCTATCTGGACGAGATCGTCGAAGCCCGCAAGGATACTATCGTTCTGATTCATCCGCTGACTGATCATCGCCGCATTCTTCCCATTGATAAGAAGGGCGAAATCATTGAGGCCCACCGGGATTTTCTATTGGTGATTTCGTACAATCCAGGTTACCAGAGCGTCTTGAAGGATCTGAAGCATTCGACGCGGCAACGTTTTGTGACGATCGACTTCGACTATCCCCCCCGGGAGAAAGAGGCGCAAATCATTGCGCACGAAAGCGGCGTCGACATGGAGACGGCCCTCGCGCTGGCAAAGCTGGGGGAGAAGGTCCGTCATCTCAAGGCGAGCGGTCTGGAAGAAGGAGTGAGCACCCGGCTCCTGATCTACGCCGGCCAGATGATGCAACGGAAGCTGCCGCCACGACGTGCCTGCCGGGTGGCGGTCAGTACCTCGCTGACTGACGATGTCGAGTCGCAACGCGCCATCGATGCGCTGGTCAGCGCCATCTTCGAGTGAGTGTTCAGCGATCCGCAAAGCAGAGATCTGGGCCTAGAGACGATGGAAATGCCAGCGTTTAGGCTGCACGCTTATGGCTGATCGCTCCTTGTGGTTCGAGTCGCATCTGTTTGCCGATCGTCGTGGGCGACGCGCCCGTGCCGACTGCGAGCAACTGGGGGCGCAGGCGCACGAGGTAATCTTGGCGGCTGGCGACCGGCTGGCGTCAACCTCACCGGTGGTGGCGCAGCAGTTCTACCGTCACGCGGCGGCTGCATGGCAGGCGTTCGGCGCGGATGATTTCGCGCGCTGGGTCGACTTGGGTGTGGCGCTGTTGACCAGCGAGCCGGCGCAACGGGATTCCGCCCTGGCATATTTCTGCGTCGCTCCGAAGGCTCTAGCGCGTGGGGGCCTGGAGCGTTTGGAGGCATGGTGCGCCGCAGGTGTGAGAGTGGCCGCGGTCTCGCGCAAGCTCGGCGCGACCTTCTTCGAGGGCACCGCGCCTTTCATCGGCCAGATCGATCCTGACGTGCTCGCCGAGTGGGTGGGGAACGGGATGCGTTTGCATGGACTGCCCGGTTGGCGTGGGGAGTTCCTGGCGCAGGCGTATTTTGCCGCGGCTGGCCAGGTGCTCCCACACCTGCGTGCGGGTGAGTTTGGCCCCTGGGCCGATGTGGGCGTGGCCCTGCAACCGGCACTACGGGAGCATCAATCGTTCAGCCAACTGCCGCCGGGATTGGACAGGCTGAAACCCGCCGAACGCGAGGTGTTCTTCCACACGACACTGAGCCTCGCCGGCGTCAATCCGGCTGCCGCGGCGGTGTTCTATACGAAGTTGCCCAACTCCTTGGCGCGCGTGCAGCCCAGGGCCCGCGCCAAGGTGCTGCAAGCCTTCAGTCTGGTCGGCGCAGTGGCGGCGAATTCGCTCGCCGAGATCGTTCCGGTCGTCGGTGCGTTGGTCCACGACATCCCCGCTGAACACCGGCTCGCGGCGCTCGATCTGGTCCTCACGGTTGCCCGTGCCTTTCCCGCGGGGACGACGCCGTTGTTGCGGTCGTTGCCGGCGGCCTATGAGGAGGCGCGCCACGCTGTCATCGCGCCATGGCTGGAACGCGGGTTGGCGATTGCAGCTGAGAACCCTGAGGCCGGCGTGGCGTATTTCGGTCTCCAATCTCGTACCAGTGTGAAGGTCCTGCAGGCGTCATCGACGGCGGCAACGCTGGAGGATATGCAAGGCCTGCTCCGCAAGTACGTGCAGATGCTCAGTGGCCGATCGACCACGATCCGGGCCGCCGACCCGTTCCAGCTACGCCCGCCCCTGGAAGAATTCCCGCTCGAAAACGAGATCGCGCTGCCGCTGAGGATCGACGCGTTCGGGACACACGAAGAGAACTGTCTCGGCTATCGTTTCGTGGCGGCGCAATTGGCCGGCCGGCGCGAGTTCGGCACCTACGAGGTGGCCCTGCCGCCCGACGCGGATAGTTTGCTGCACTTCCTGCGGACACCGCAGTCTCCGGCGTTACTGGAGGAATTGTTCCTGGCGGTTGAGGGATACCGCGTTGCGGTCGCCTTGGCGCGGACGTATCCGGGCCTGGCCCGTGAGCAAAGGGAAATGGCCGCACGTTTCTTGCTGCGTCACCAATCGGATGGAGTGCCGACGCATGCGGTGCTCCTGGATGCGTTGCTCGCGGCTTTGCTGGCGGGTCACGAGCCGGCGTGGCTTCCCGTTTGGCTGCGTTCCCTTGCCGCACTGGTGGCGCCGTGCGTGGCGCCGCTGGCGGCGTGCGATGCCAGCGCCGATGATTCGCTACGCATCGCCCAGCTCCTGACGACGCAACTGGCCCAGCCGGCAGCAGGCTGGCGTGAGGCATCGTTGGCGGATCTGCTCGGCGATAGAGAAAAGGCAGCGGTCGATGCCCTGATGGATTTCTACATGGACGATGACTCGCCGCTGCCCTCCGGCGATGCGCCGCAGGTGACGACCCCCGCCACGCCGCCGGTGGAGAGCGTGCCCGAAGAGTTGCGCCTCCAACTCGATGAGTTGGAAGACGGTGCCGGTGGCTTGGCTGTGCCGCTGTCTGCGGAGGAACTCCAACGGCTCATCGAAGCCGGAGCCGATCTGCGCATCAAGCAAGGGTATAGCGACGACATCGAAGGGCTGGGGCTCTACATTACCGATTTGCTGGGCAAGCTGGCGCCCGATGAGCTGGAGGAATTGCGGCAGTTGTTGAACCAGACCGAGCGTACGGATCGGCCGCTGCCGCGCCGCTGGCTGGAACGCCGGAACGAGGGCGCGTGCTTCTATTACGACGAGTGGGACTATCACATCGGTGACTACCGCCCGCGCTGGTGCTGTCTGCGCGAGCTTGCGGTGGATGGAGACTCGGGCGAGTTCTTCAACCGCACGTTGGCGGACTACGCCGGGCTGCTTCCCGAGGTTCGCCGGCAGTTTCAGCGCATCCGCCCCGAGATGTACCGCACGGTGAGAGGGCTCGAGGACGGGGAAGACTTCGATCTGAACGCCGTGGTGAACGCGCGCGCCGATCTGCGGGCGCACCAGGCCCCGTCGCCGAAGGTGTACGTGGCGCGCACGCGTGAAGAACGGGACGTTGCCACCTTGTTCCTCATCGACATGAGCGCATCGACGGACGAACCGGTGCAGAAGCCGGCACTACCGGCCGGCAGCGACGACGAAGGGCAGGGCGGCGTTGGCCCTCGCGGCGCGGCCGCGATCCGGTCCCGGCGCATCATCGACATCACGAAAGAAGCCCTCGTCATCATGGCCGAGGCGCTCGCCGAGATTGGCGACGCCTACGCGATCTATGGATTTTCCGGACACGGGCGGAGCAACGTCGAGTTCTATCTGGTGAAATCGTTCAACGAGCCCCTGTCGGCCGCAGTCAAAGGCCGCATCGGCGCCATCGAGCCCAAGCGCAGCACGCGCATGGGGACAGCGCTACGGCACGCGACCGAGAAGCTGGCCCGGGTCAACTCCCGCTCCCGCCACATCATCTTGCTGAGCGACGGCTTTCCGCAGGATTTCGACTACGGCCAGGATCGGCGCAGCAACGTCTACGGGTTGCGCGACACCAGCGCCGCGCTGCGTGAAGCCGAGACGTCGGGCATTACCCCCTTCTGTATCACCGTCGATAAAGCCGGCCACGACTACCTGCGCGAGATGTGCGACGGCTCGCGCTACATGGTCATCGACGACATCAATGCCCTGCCGCGGGAGCTGCCGAAGATCTACCAACGCGTCGTGACGGCGTAGCGCTCCGGCATCTCCCCGCGAGTAGCGTTTCAAACGTGCGGCAGCACCTCTTGGGCGAGACGCCGCATGGCGTCTTCACCGGCGAAAGAGAAGATCACCTGCGACAGCTCCCACTCGCGGCCGCGGCGTTTCAGCTCGGCGATGCACTGCTCCGGGGTACCGACGAGCGCCATGGGCGAGTGCAGCAAGCCTTCGGGCGTGGTGTGGAACATCGGCGCCATGCCTTCAGCCATCGATTGCGTCGCTGCCGGAGAATCGGTGAGCAACGTGGTGAAGATCACATTGCTGATCTGGATGGCCCGGCCGTCGCGGCCATGCCGCTGCGCCTCTTCACGCAGGAAACGGACCTTGGCGCGGAAGCTCTCGTCGGTGAGCTTGGAGACGTTGGCCAGGGAGATATAGCCGGGCTTGCCGGCATCGGAGATGATATTGACGATGTCGGCGTGCTTGGCGGCGACGCGCAGAAGCCCCCGGCCACCGCCACCGAGCAAAATGGGCGGATGCGGCTGCTGCACGGGCTTCGGCCAGAGGATGGCGTCGCGCAGCTGGTAGAACTCACCCGGGAATGTCGTTTCCTCTCGCGTCCACAGCGAGCGGATACAGCTCAAGGCTTCGTCGAGCATGCGCAGCCGCGTGCCGATGTCGGGAAAGGGGATGCCCGTCATCCGAAACTCCCGTTCCGTCCATCCCGTGCCGAGTCCAGCGATCAGCCGGCCGCCGCTCAAGCGGTCAAGTGACGTCAGGCCCTGCGCCGTGATTACCGGATGACGGAACAGGTTGCACAAGACGAGGTGACCGATGCGCGCCATCTTGGTCGCTGCGCTGAGGGCGGCAACGACCACCATGGCATCATATGACAGGTGATGCGGATCGAATTGACGCTCGGGTCCCTCAGCCACGATATGATCCGGAACCAGTAGGGCCTGGAACCCCAACTCTTCAGCCGCCTGGGCCACGTCGCGCAGCTGTGCCCATTCCAGGCCAGCAAGTTGCAGTCCGAACTCCATGCATTCTCCTTTCGGCTCAAGCATGACGATATGCTGGTCGCTTTATCCTAGATGCAGGGCTTTGGGAACCGGGTGCGGAAGAGGGCGGCTGGGCTCCTCCCACGATTCATGGCGGCACGGCTGTCTCGAATGGGTCCGTACGGCGGACTCGGTGCAAGTCAGGTGTAAGGTGCTGTTTCAGGCGCGAGCGGAAGAGAGGGTCAGGTGTCGAGGCGCCAACGCCTCGGCATTCTTCTTGCGTCGAGTGCCGGCCCAGGGCGCACTTGAGGCAGAAGGCGTCGGTCTCGTTGCTCGCTTCGCGGCACGAAACGTTGCAAGCGTAGCCGCAGCAGGCACAGCAAGCGTAGTTGCATGACTGCGCCAGCCACCGTTGGTTTTCGAGCAAGATCTGCACCTTCGGTTTTGAGCCTGCAAGCCGCTCAACGTAGTCAATAAGAGTTCGGCGATCGCTCGGCCCATGGTCGGGGAGAAAGATGCCACCTCCCACGAAGGACACATGTGCAACGCATGCCATGGCACAACTCCTCTCGGCCGATGCTTCGCTGCCGCGGAGTGGACGTGCAAGGGCGAAGTGGAGGCGCAATAGGTGTGGCGACAGTTCCGATCAGCGCAATGTCAGCACACTAAACCGTTCTGTCGCTAGCGTCAATTAGGAGTTTCCCCATGGCATTAGGGTGTATCCAGGATTCCAAGCGCGCGGGCGACCTGTGCGACGCTGGCCTTCACCTTTTATTTTGGTTGCAGCCGAACTAAGCTGCCTGTCCTGCTGGCGGCGACGCCGGCTGAAGGGGGAGGGGGCGAAGCGATGGAGATCAATGGGATTGCGCACGTCATGCTGACCGTGAGTAACTTCGAGGCATGTCTTCCCTTCTATGAGCAGGTGTTGACGTACCTGGGGCTCAAGCCGGTCATCAAGGCCGACACCATGCTCTACTGTGTGGGCGGCCGGACCGCGGTCGGCATTGTCAAAGCGGAAGACCGCTACCGTGACGAACGATTTGCCCAGTTGCGCGTGGGTCTGCACCATGTGTGCTTTCGTGCGCGCGAGCGAGCGGATGTGGATGCGTTCCACGCCTTCTTATGCCGGCTGGGTGCCAAGATCGTCCACCCGCCCGAAGAGGGGCTCTGGGCCCCCGGGTACTACTCGGTGCTCTTCGAAGATCCGGATGGTATCCGGCTGGAGATGAATTACGTTCCGGGGAAGGGGCTGCTCGCGGAAACGGAGAGCAAGGCGTAACCTGTCGGCGCTCGCGCTCAGATCCAGTTCAACATGCCTGCGAACACGACGAGGCAGGCAATGTCGAAGGCGAAGATCGCCCCGACGGTCATCGTCTTCTTCCGGACGGTCGGCATGTCGTAGACCCAGAATGAGACGACGTAGAAGGTCAGGTAGCCGAACACAAAGATAAGCCAGGGCGTGCGCACGTTCCACCACCAGTAGTCCCAGGTCAGCGCCCCGATCGCGTTCAAGAGGTACTCCACCGCGACGCAGAAGGCCGATCCACACACGGCGATGAACAACCGGTTTGGCAGACCCAAGATCCGCTGATGCTTGTCTGCCGGGAGCGTCTTGGCGGCGATGATGCCCATGAAGGCGAACATGAAACAGATCTCGATGTTGAGGCCGATCAAGATCACATAGGCCGAGCCTCCCGGGGTACCCCAGACCGGCGCGTACTGCGTGAAGTGGAAGACGAGACCGTTCCAAATCTCGTTGAACCAGTCCATCCCCCAGAACGCGAGCCCGGCAAAGACAACATTCCAGTTCTTCCGTTCGACCTCGGTGGCGTAGATGTAAAACACCAGCATCAGGAATGGGATGACGTGCCATTGAAAGTGGCTGCTGTCGCGCAGGATCTTCAACGCTCTCAAGGATGCGTCTGTGGGCATGCGGAAACCTCCGGGTCGTGTGCCTGCTTACCCTGTTCTGATAGCACACCGAAGCACTTCTCGTAAAAAGCGCAGCGCCTGGCGCCCGTATTGCAGGGAACCTCAGCCCGCGAGCTCGGATAGCGACACCACCTTCGCTTCGATCGGCTTCGGCGTTTCCTCGGGCAGGAACCAGCGGAACCAGATCAGGCCGCGCCGCCGACCCGCGGTCGACAGCCAGTTGGCGACGCCGGGGTCCTGTTTGCTCACGACGATGGTCCACGACCCGTCGGCCGCGTACGTGGTCTGGCCGCCGTTGATGGTCACGCGCTCGTAGCGGTAGTCGTACGTGTGCAGGAACGGGTTCCACAGACACAGGTTCCAGAAGGCGCACGCCGGCGACCGCCCCTTGATCACCAGCGCTTGGTCGTCTTCCAGATCGAAGCTGCCCATGGCGTAGGAGGCATCTCCCGCGGCCCAGCCGCGCGTGACCGTCGGGACCGGAAATGGATCCTGGATCGTGTTCGCGGGGGGGAACACCAGCGGGGTGTAGCTCAGTTGATCACGGATGAACGTGGCCGCGGCCCGGAACCGGGCGGCCATGTCGGTATCGGTCGGACGCCGGGGCGACACGGGCTCTGTGGCCTCGATGCTCCACGCTGCCCGTCGTCCCTTCACCGGGTCGGTCATGTAGTCCCGTGTAATGGCGCACACCGCGTCCGGCTCGAGCTTGAGCCAATTGCCCGGATGCTGGTTGGGACTCAGGATGATCTCGAAATTCCCGCCGGGACCGATTGTCATGCTGCGATCATTGATGGTTCCCACGATGCGGTCGGAATATCGTCCGTCACGCGGGCCGCCGTAGACCGTGAGTGAGAGATAGGCGGCCTCGCCTTTGTGGCCGCGTACCCGATAGGTGCGGTTGGGGTCGATCGGTGCGAAGTAATAGAAGGCGTCACTGTTGTCCCCTCCCCACTTCTTGTACGGGCCCACGATCTCCACGAACGTCGGCTTGTTGTCGTCGGCCCACACGTGCGCGTCGAGAGCGACTTGCAGGAGCGTGGGGATCCACTTGTAGCCATCGAGGACGTCCGCCTCCTCGGTGAGGGCGCAGGGGCCTTCGAAAAACTTCTGGTCGATGTCCTTCAACAGGTCCAATAACTCGTGAAATGCTGCCCGAGTCTCGTACTGGTTTGATGCCATCAAAGTCTCCTTCCGCAACGGCAAGATGAGGCGGCAAGCTGCATCCCAGGTCCGCTGTCTCACCGGCTTGCCTGGAATTGTCAAGGGCTCGCCGTCCCGTGGCGCGATGCGCGCCTGCGTCTTGCGGTGGTTGACGACGTTGGCGCGCATAGGATAGGCGGCAGTGCGGTATGACGTCGGATGCTGAGCGTCGCCGTGGCGATTCATTGGCGAGCGAGGGCGTGGGCACGGGGCGCCCGCTGATCTCGGGAGTAGCGCTTGCGGTCGGTGGTCTCCTGGTGGGTCTGGCCGCTCTCACCTCAAGTGCGGCGGTCGAACGCGTTGTGCTCGGCAAGGCGTCCGGCGCGTTGAGTTGGGGGCCGGCACTGCTGCGTCTCATTTGGGCAGGACAGGGGTGTGCGCTGCTGCTCGTGGGGAGGTATGCGTCGCGCCGTGGCTCCCTCCCACCTCCGACGAGGGGGGCGCTCGGCGCGGTCCCAGGAGCGGAACGGATCGGGTGGCGGACGTGGCTGTTGCTTGCATCACTCAGTGTGATTGCCGCCGGACTGCGTGTGTGGCATTTGGACTCGGGCCTCTGGTACGACGAGGTGGTTGTGCTGGTTGACTGGGTGCGTCCGCCGCTGGGGAAGATCATCGCCTCTTCCGCGATGAACCAGCACATGTTGTTCTCGGTACTGGCGCACGTGTCCATTGCCATCTTCGGCGAAAGTGCGTGGGCATTGCGGTTGCCGTCGGTGCTCTTCGGCCTTGCCGGTCTGTGGGCCGTCTTCCTGTTGGGTCGCCGGCTCATCGGGACGCGCGAGGCCTTGCTTGCCTGTGCGCTCGTGACGGTGTCCTACCACCACGTCTGGTTTTCGCAGGACGCCCGCGGGTACGCGGGCTTACTCTTTTTTGCGACTCTGGCGACTTGGTTGTGGCTCGAGGCGCTGCGGCGCGAGACCTGGCCTTGGTTCATTGCCTACGCCATCGCCTGCGCGCTCGGCGCCTGGATACATTTCACGATGGCGTTCATTCCCGCGGCGCACGTTGTGCTGTGCCTTGGGCTCTTGTTGTGGGCGCCGCGACGCCAAGGTGCCGGTCGGATGCCGGCGATGCCTGTGCTGCGGAAACTGCTGGCCGCATGGCTGCTGGCGGGCAGTCTCGTGGCGGAATTCTATGCGCTGGCATTGCCCGAGTTCTTGCGGATGGGGACGACCCTTCACCTCGGGGCGGAGTGGACGACTCCAAGCTTTCTGGTGACGGAGGGCTGGCGAGGGCTGGGGATTGGCTTTGGTCAAGCTGCGGGCGTTCTGGGCGGACTCGCGTTCGCGCTTGTCGGTTGGTTGAGCCTGGCGCGGCGCGACCTGGTGGCCGGGGCGTCGCTGGTGCTACCCGCTCTGCTGGGTCCTCCAGCGATTGTGCTGATGGGTCAGGGATTCTTCCCGCGCTATTTCTTCTTTTCGTTCGGCTTTGTGCTGCTGGTTGTTGTGCATGGGGTCATGACGGTTGCCCGTGTCCTCGGCGCCCGGTTGCTCCGCGAAGGCTCGGGCACATTTCCCGCCGACGTTGCTGGCCTTGCGGTGATCGGGGGCATGATTACGATCTCGGCCTTCTCTCTGCCCCGCGGCTACGCGCTGCCGAAACAGGACTTCGCTGGCGCGCGTGATTATGTCGAGCGCATGCGGCAGGCGGATGACGCCACGGTTGCCGTTGGCCTGGCGGGGGGTGCTTTTCAACGCTACTTCGCGCCGCAGTGGCTGGTGGCACAGACGCAGCAGGAGCTCGAGGCGATTGAGCGTGCCCACCGACATGTGTGGCTGGTGTACACCTTGCCGATCGGTATCAGAGCATCGCATCGAGACCTGTGGGAGCTCATCCAGCGAGATTTTCAGGTGGTGCAGGTTTTCCCCGGAACGCTTGGGGACGGCGCGGTCAACGTGTGCCGGGAGCGGACGCCGGAAGAGCGGCAGCCGCCGCTCGCTAGAAAATGATCTGCCGCTCTAGCAACTGCCGGTACTGTTCCGCTGTGATCTTGAGCAGATCTTTGAAGACGCGCTCGTTGTCCTGCCCGATCATCGGCCCCGGCCGAACGGCAGGCGTGAAGCCACGGGAGCAGGGGTCGTGCCTCTGCGCGGAGGACTGACTCCAAGCAGCCGAGCCGAGCCAAAGCTTGGTGGTCACCTGCCAGCGGCTCGTGCTATGGTAAGCGGCGTGGGAACCGCCCGCCGCAAAGCGACGTATGAGGACCTGCTTAAGGTTCCTGAAACCATGGTGGCCGAGATCCTCGACGGTGAGCTGTACGCCACGCCGCGCCCGGCTTCCCCCCATGCGCGCGCGGCTTCCGGTATTGGCAGCGATCTGTGGGGACCGTTTGACCGTCCGCCCAACGGGCCCGGGCAACCGGGTGGCTGGTGGATTCTGTTCGAGCCCGAGTTGCACCTTGGCCCCGACGTCGTCGTCCCCGATGTGGCCGGCTGGCGGCGAGAGAACATGCCCGTGCTGCCAAACGTCGCCGCGTTCACGCAAGCGCCCGACTGGGCCTGCGAGGTCGTGTCGGCGACAACAGCCGGAGCGGACCGTGTACGCAAGATGCGCATCTACGCGCGCGAGGCGGTCGGCCATCTCTGGCTCGTCGAACCGCTGGCAAGAACACTCGAAGTCTACCGACTTGAGAATGGCCGCTGGGTCGTGGCCAGCACGCACGGCGGGAGCGAACGCGTGCGGGCGGAGCCGTTCGAGGCGGTCGAGCTTG